>WJJO01000175.1 GCA_014729665.1 Caldifarciminota bacterium | reverse complement strand
TAAAATTTTACCCAAGAGCTACATTTTTTTGTCTGATTCCTCCTTTTTTAATTCACATCATCAGTCACATACTTTTTCTCGCTCGTACAACTTTACTCCGCCCTTCCGGTACGCTGTGGGTCGTGTCCTTCCATTGGCCAGGCGGAAGAAGCTAATCCGACAGATCCGCGGATTGCAAAAAGTTGTGCTTCTGTATACACATCGTCACGACCAGAACCCACGTAAACCGTACTATCTGGACCCAGTACAATCGATACAACTCCAGAATTTTCTTCTCCGGGCTTTGTTTCAAAGCTCCAGCGCAGTGTCCCGTCCGAATTAATTGCAAGGAGCAAACCGTTATCTGTTCCCACGAAGATGGTCTCATCCTCATCAATCACGGCGGAAGTTGTTATTCTGTCACCTGTTGCATACTCCCATTTAATTGTACCGTCGGAATTAATTGCATATAACTTTTCTCCCATTCCGCCGGTGTAAAGAGTTCCGTCAGATCCGATAACCGGTGCTATGCGGTCACCAACATCCAACGAACCCAGGCTCCATTTCACGGATCCATCTGGATTTACTGCGTATAACTCATTATATCGTGGATTAAGAACGTATATAGTACCATCTGAACCGATTGCCGGAACGGTACCAACGCTGACATAAGAATTTCCATAAGGTAACTCACACGTTACCCACTTTAAAGTACTGTCAGGATTGTACGCCCACAGACAACGCTCTCCAATATAGATGGTTCCGTCCGCGCCTACGGAAGGAGAATGGAAAAGACCCGAACTCAACCCGGGTGGTTCCACTCGCCATTTCAAGGTACCGTCAGGATTGATTGCATAAAGGAACCGCTCTTCTCCACCGATAAAAGAAGAACAAAAGTAAATTGTTCCGTCGGAGCTTAAAGCAGGTTGTCCATTTATCTGTCCGTTCGTTTCGAATTCCCATATCCTGGAACCATCTGAGGGATCTAGTGCATATACAGAGACACCCCTTTTTGCATAGATTGTACCGTCCGAACCAATAACAGGTGAACCCACTGTATCTTCAGATATCCAGATCTGTTTACCATCTTTATCTATCGCATGGATAGTATACCCACTTGAATAGATTGTACCGTCTGCGCCTAAAGCTATATTCTTTGAGGCGCCTTTGTAGCGCCATTCCTTGGAGCCTTCGCCCCACCAGTTGCAGCCTATAAGAAGTAATATACCAATTGTGGCAACGGCATATTCAACGTGTTTCACACTTACCTCCAGCAGTTTTTTCGTAGCCGCGCAAACGCGGCTAAAGTGTTTATCTCATAAATTGTTCAAGGGGTATTCACATACCCCTCCAAACCTTGCAGTATAACACAGGTTAAAACCCACTCTCTCCAATATAAATTCACATAATAGTACAAAAAAACAAAAGCTTGTCAAGTGAACGGATGTATCCGGTGTTGAATATTTTAAAATCCCAGAAGGTGCGTTGACAACCGATACCGCGTCTATAGTATAGCCCTTATGGAGATTGTCCGCACGGTACACGAGATGCAGACCTATTCCGACGAGGTCAGAGCGCAAGGCAGTATCACAGGGCTTGTCCCCACCATGGGATACCTTCACGAAGGTCACCTGTCGCTCGTAAGAAGGGCAAGGGAAGATGCAGATATCGTCATAGTAAGCATCTTCGTCAATCCGACCCAGTTCGGACCCGGGGAGGATTTGTCCACCTACCCGCGTGATTTCGAAAGCGACGTTCACCTTCTGGAAAAAGAGAACGCGGACGTCATCTTCAACCCCGCAGTATCCGGGATGTATCCGGAACCGTCTCTGACCAACGTATACGTCCACAAACTGACCCAGGGCCTGTGCGGCGCAGACCGTCCCGGGCATTTCGAAGGCGTGGCCCTGGTTGTCGCCAAGCTCCTCAACATCGTAAAGCCCCACAAGGCCTTCTTCGGAGCAAAGGACTTCCAGCAGCAGGCGGTGATACGCAGGATGGTTACAGACCTAAACTTCGACGTTGAGATAGTTACCTGTCCCGTAGTACGCGAGCGGGACGGACTCGCCATGAGTTCGAGGAACATGTACCTCACGTCCGACGAACGCGAGCGCGCCGCGGTCCTCAACCAATCACTCGAAGAAGCCGAACGACTTATAAAGGAAGGGGAGAGAAGCGTCGATGCAATCCTGAACAGGATGCGGACGATGATTCAATCAAAGAACCCTGTAAAGATAGACTATGTCTCCGCTGTCGATCCGGATACACTCGAACCGGTTACAGGCATCCGCGGTCCGGTACTTCTTGCCGTAGCGGTAAGGTTCGGCAAGGCGCGGCTGGTAGACAATCGGCTGGTTGAACCCTGATTTGACAAGTTCATTCGCGTGACTAGACTGGATTACCGAAGAAAGGAGAGAATAGATGATCCCTGAAACCAGGTTTGATAAAGATAAAGGCGCAGTAGTCATAAAGTTCACCGAGGTGTGGGCAGAGAAGGATATACCGGTGCTGTTTTCAAAGCTCCGCGAACTCCTGGAGGACAAGCCGCGGCGTCTGCTCATCGCCGACGTATCCGAAGCCGCGCCTCAGAAGTACAGCAAGGAGTTCAGAAGACTGGTCGGTGAAGAAACCCCCACACTGAAATTGGAAAAAACCGCCATCCTCGGGGCGAATCCGGTGGTTCGCATGATGGCAAAGGTGTTGATGGCCGCCATGAAGAAGAAGATACCGTTCAACGCGGAGTTCTTCAAAAAAGAAAAAAACGCTGTGGAATGGCTCAAACAGGACTGATTGACCGTTCGGTATGAAGCGGGAAGAACTCTTAAAACCCGAAACCTTAGCAAGGCTGCGGGGTCTGGACATCAAGGCGCGGCTCGTGGTGGAAGGCTTTCTGGAAGGTCTGCATCGCTCTCCCTACAAGGGCTTTTCGGTAGAGTTCTCCGAATACCGGCCTTACATCCCCGGCGACGAACCCCGCCGAATCGACTGGAAGGTTTATGCAAAACGCGACCGCTTCTACGTCAAGGAGTACCAGGAAGAAACCAACCTTCGGGCGATGCTTCTTGTGGATTCCTCCCAGTCGATGACCTACCGGTCCGGGGCTCTTTCAAAACTCGACTACGCCGTAACCCTTGCCGCGGCCTTAACCTTTCTATTAATCAAGCAGAAAGACGCGGTCGGTATGGCGACCTTCGATACCCAAATAAGGGAATACGTGCCTGCGCGTTCCTCGAACAAACACATGCAGCTTCTTCTCTCAAGGTTCGAGAACCTCTCCTCAGGCGGCGAAACCAACCTTGCCAAGAGCCTTCACGGTCTTGCCGAACGAACCCGCAAGCGCGGACTCGTAATCATCTTCTCAGACCTGTTCGACGATCCCGACGATGTCCTCCTGGCCCTTCGTCACTTCCGCCACCGCAAGCACGAGGTCATTCTTTTCCACATACTCGACCCGCAGGAGGAGAACTTCGACTTTTCATCGCCCTTAAGGCTGGTGGACATGGAGACAAGGAAGGAGGCAAGCCTTGATCCCAGGCTGATTCGCGCCGAGTACCGAAAAGCGCTTGCCGGATACAAGAAACGTCTGCTTCGCACCTGCTCGGAGCATCATATCGACTACAACCCCATACTCACCAACCAGAGCCTGGAACACGCCCTGTTCCGCTACCTGGAAAAACGCCGCCGCCTGAGATGACCATCCTCCCAAGACTTACCGCTTACCGCGAACCGCTCACAGCTTACCGCTTACGACCGACGGCAGAAAAGCGCTTACGCGCTAAAGTCAAATTTCAAATATCAAAATGCAAAATTCAAATTTAATAGTGTTTTATCCTGCTGATATAATCTCCAGGTTCATACACGTGGATGCAGTCAAAAAGGAGTGTTGCTATGTTTAGCTTCGCAAGCCCCTGGTTTCTCCTGCTTACCCCGATTGCGCTCGGTCCCCTCGTGCTCCACCTTCTCAGCCGGCGCAAGATGCGGCGCACCGAGTTCAGCTCGCTTTTCTTCCTGCGCAAGCTCCGTGAACGGCGCTTCCGGTGGCTAAAGCTGCGCGATATCCTGCTGTTGATCCTGCGTACGCTTTTCCTTGCCTTCCTGGTTCTGGCCCTGTCCAGACCCGTCTGGAAGGGCAGGTTCCCGGTAAGACTCACACGTGCTGACCTGGTTTTAGTCCTCGATGATTCCTACTCGACCTCAGCCAGGTTTGCAGAAATCACAGAAACCGCAGAACGTCTTTCAGGTGAACTTACCTCAGGCTCCGGGTTATCCATACTGACACCTTCGGGTGTTATATGGGATACCTTGCTACAGGACATCTCCGTATCCGGATGGGAAACTAGGCTGCAAAACCTTCAGGCGTCGCAGTCGGGGCGTGACCTCGAGGATGCGTGGAAACAGGCATTGAGCATGCTCGAGAAGAGCAAAACCTCGAATAAGAGGATTGCCTTTGTTTCGGACGGGCAGGCTCGTGCACTCGATTTCCTCAAAACAGCGCCGATTCCATCCGACATTGAGGTTTATTGCTTCACCGATAGAGCCGAACCGCCGGCAAACGTCTCCATCCTGTCGACGCGGCTCTATCCCGCTTATCCCCTGCCCGGCGAGGATCAGGCCCTTAAGGTTATAGTTAAAGCAACGGAAAACAACGCACAAGCCAATCTTGAAGTATTTACAGATTCCAAATTGAGAGAAAGAAGAACGGTCAGTGCAGGCCGGGAATCGAGGGAGTTCCTGTTCAATCTGCCTCAGGATGCGGAGAAGATAAGGTCTGAGATTGATACCGATTCAATCCCTGCCGATGACCGCAGATTCGTTCACGGTGCAGGCGCTGGAAAACTGAAAGTTGCACTGGTTGCCGGGCAGGATTCCGACCTTTTAAGCCTCGGTCTCAGGGCGGGCGGGGGGCTTGAGGTCAGACAGGTTTCGGCATCATCGGCGGCAGGCGTATCTCCTCAAACACACGACCTAATAGTCTGGGACGATGTCTATCGCCCTTCGGTGATAGATGCGGTTACTTCCCGGGGCCTGCCCGTATTCGTCCTTCTCGGAGAAGACGCCGAAGATATACCCCGGGTATTCAGGATGTTGGAGGAGTCCCCAGCCAAGGGATTCGAGATTATGGCATCTTCATGGCTTTTTTCCGATTTGTCAGTAGAGGATATTCGCGAGATAAAATTCAGTAAATACCTGAGGCTCGAACCTGAAGGAGGAAATACCGTTCTTTCGTTCAGCGGCGGCGACCCGATGATTATCGCGGACACATCGAGGAACATCTATTACAGCGCTGTTCAATTTACCCCTGAGCATACCAACCTGGT
The DNA here is from genome assembly GCA_014729665.1 of Caldifarciminota bacterium. Classification (GTDB taxonomy): domain Bacteria; phylum Hydrothermota; class Tepidihabitantia; order B3-TA06; family B3-TA06; genus WJJO01. Next base: position 913 of record WJJO01000175.1, on the reverse strand, counting down.
ATACCGGGCTATATTCCCGGTTTTCATCCAGCGATTGGCGACCTTTGCCGCGGGTCAGCGTAAAGGGAACGAGTTCTACATAGGCGACACATTAAAGGTCCGAGTCCCGACCGGGGAACCGATGTTTGTTGAAACCCCCGAACTGCACTACGAAATCACGCCGAAACCTGCAGACCAGGGCTTTCTGGTAGAGTTTGCCAATACGCAGAAACCCGGATTCTACACCATCGGCACCGAGACATTCGTTGTCAATCCCGATCCTCGAGAGTCCTCGCCGGAGAAGATAAGACCGGCAGAACTCGAAGAACGCGGAATAAAGGTATTTCCCCTTGGCGCATCGACCCCTGTTAAGCTCTGGCTTCCCCTGTTAATCCTTGCCGCGATATGCCTTGCCGCGGAGCTTTTGTTTATTTTCTTGTAGCAGGTTATTTTCACCACAGAGGACACGGAGGAACGGACATATACCTTTATTCTTATTATATCTGCATAATATTAGGTAAGAACCTTCACTCTTCTTCATGCGGTTTTTCTTGCGTCAGCAGGAAAGGAATTTGTTTTCTGTTGACTATTTCGTTTACAAGGATATGATTGGCAATGGACACCGATTTCCTCGACCGTATTGAAGAGCTTCTCGAACAGGGCAAAACCGAGGAGTTAACAGCACTCCTCGAGAAGGTTCCTCCCCATCATATTGCCCGTATCCTCGAAAGGCTCGATCGCGATGACTTGATTGCGGTATTTCGCATGCTCGATACGGATAAGGCCGCAGACGTCATCCTCGAACTCGACGATGCCAAGATAGATGTCGTTCTCCGAGATCTTGAAAACGAGCGAATCTCCAAGCTGGTCGAGGAGATGGAGTCCGACGAGGCCGCAGACATCGTAGCGGAGATGTCTCCCGAGGACAGGGCCG
>WJJO01000174.1 GCA_014729665.1 Caldifarciminota bacterium | reverse complement strand
GACCAGAAGTATATCGAACCGTCGGGCGTAACCGACTGGGCGTCGATATTGCCTTTGGATTTATGCTTCCATCTGATTTCACCGTCGGATGTAAGGGAAAAAAGGGTTCTGCCTCCGCCTACGTATACGTTCCCGCGTGAATCTATTGCCGGACAGGTATACCACGAGCCTTTCGTATCGTAATCCCAGACGATGTCACCATCGGGTGTCAATACGTACAATGTCGAGTTGGAGGTTATTAGTATATTTCCGTCAAGACCGATTGCCGGACGAAGTATCCTCGAGGCATCGATTCCGCTTTCAAAGGGGGTGTACTTCCACTTCAACTCGCCTTCGGGGGAAAGCGCGTAGATGTATCCGTCGTAGGAACCTATGTAAATCGTGGTGTCAGGGCCAACGATTACCGAGGTTGCAAAGCCATCATCTGTTTCTGTCTCGAAAATCCACTCCGCGTGAACTTCGGTTTCAACCTCATCCTGAGCCCAGGATAAGGCAAAGGTAAAACCGAGTATTAATAAAACTCTTTTCATCTACTCTCCTTCAGGCAAACAGACGAGTAACGTCAGGTTTGGTTGCATTGTTCATAGATGATGTTATGTGAATTGAGGATGGAGTCAAGGCAAAGGCGGAAGCGGAGCTCCCGATATCAAATATCAAAGTGCAAAATGTTAATAGTAAATTGATAAAGGAGGCCTACGGTGCGTTCACCCGTCCAGTATTCTGTGAAGTTTCTTTACCGATCGTTTCTAGTTTTTGTAAGAAACTTCTAAAGCGTTCTGAAGGAACGCTAGTTGTCATGCACCGTACTGGAAACGCTTTAGTTATTTACTGTGCGTTCACCCTTCCGGTGTTCTGATTATCTGTCCCGAACGTGAAGGTTCCTGACCATAAGGGATTTCTTCAAAGGAAACTTTGAAAACGTCCGATAGGACGTTAGGCCAGGGGGAGAAAGTTACGGCTCGATAGCGTAAAGGAAATCCTTATCGGTTGTATACAGTGTGCCATCTTCCCCTATTACGGGTTCTGTAAAAAATCGGTTACCGGCCAATTCCCACATTAATTCCCCGTCAGGTGTTAAAGCGTAGAGATATCCCGTCTCCCACAATGTTTGAACTGCTACATATAGTGAGCTGTCCTGGGCTTGGAACAAGTGTAAAGAAGCACTTGCACCTGAATATGGTGTCTCATATTTCCACAGAACATTGCTGGACGAATCTATGGCAAGAACGGTAAGGTTCAAATGTTGAACACCGAGGTATACAACATCGTTGAATCCCGGATAGAAGGCATAAGTGTGATTGTAGGTCAGAAAATCAATTTTTTTTAAAATTTCCTCATACGTGAGTTCCTCAAGATCGATTGGATCTTGGTCATTTAACGTTTTTGAGCGCCAGATTAATTGACCCTCAGGCGAGACACAAAATATGTAACCATCGGGTGTGTTGCAATGACCTCCGAATAATGGTCCACTTATTACTGGTTTTTCAGTGCAGTAGATAAATATGTTACCCTCGTGATTAATAATCGGAGATTGAAATATCTCTAACGGCAAGTCACTCAGTTGACAGTACCAATCGATATTTAACAGAGAATCAAAACAGAAAAGCGAGGTACTCGAATCCATGTACAGACTATCAAAGGCCTGGTTGGTTGGCATTACTGCATACATTCTATTGTTGTTACTTATGGCGAGGGCTGTATTTTCTCGAAAGTCCAGTTTTTTTGAATCTTCCCACTCTCGAGGGAAGATGTTTCTGATTTCTCCATCCGGGGAAAGAGAGATGTATAAGCCGGTAACAGACCTGTAGTATACACCTCCGTCAGGAGCTGGAACAACGGAGCTGTATTCTATTTGTATTTCATCATCCTGTGAAGGAGGACTGTAACTCCATTCAATCTTGCCCTCAGGGTTCACTGCAAGCAACTCAGTGAAAATGGGATGTATGTAGTTGTCTATCAAATGCTGAGGATCTTCCAGGTATATGGTTCCGTTAGCACCGGTAATCGGTCGCCTTTGGACAATGCTGTTGTCATCTACAATTTTTCTCTTCCACTTCCGTTTTCCCTTGGGTGAGAACAAGTTGATGTAATCTCCGCTTGAAATACAGATATTACCTTCCTGGGTTATAACAGGTGTACTGCATTGATCTCTAAATTTCCTTTTCCATTTTATCTTATAGCCGGGCATTAGTATTGGAAGAAGTAGAATAAGAAGCAAAAAATTACTTATCTTCATTAATAAAGACCTCCTTATCTAAACTATACTAAAGTTAACATTGTTGTCAATAGAAAAAGCCGGTCTTGCGACCGGCTTAAAGAATCTCAAAAGTTTAATACCGCTCGGTAATGGACTTGCCCTGCATGAACAACAGCAGGTAGTCGCGGCCGCCGGCCTTGGAGTCGGTGCCGGACATATTGAATCCGCCGAAGGGCTGAACGTCTACCAAAGCGCCGGTGCACTTGCGGTTGATGTAGAAGTTGCCCACGTGGAACTCGCGCTTGGCCCGCTCGATCTTGGCTCGGTTGCGGGTGAACACAGCACCGGTCAGACCGTACTCGGTGGAGTTCACGATCCGCAGACCGTCATCAAAACCCTTGCACTTGACCAGCGCCAGTACCGGGGCGAAGATCTCCTCCTGGGCGATGCGTGCGTCCCAGGCGATGTCTCCGAACACCGTCGGCTCGAGGAAGAACCCGTTGCCCTCGGCCTGCTTTCCGCCGGTCAGAAGCTTGCCTTCTTTCTTGCCGATCTCGATGTAGGCCAGTGTGTTCTTGAGCGCTTTCTCGTTGATGACCGGACCCATCCAGTTTTCATGCTCTTTTGTCGGACCAACCGTTATCTTTTTTACCCGGGGAACGAGCTTCTTGACGAACTCGTCATAGACCTTCTCGTCGATAATCGCCCGGGAGCAGGCCGAACACTTCTGGCCCTGGAATCCGAAGGCTGAAACCGCCACCGCTTCAACTGCGGCGTCTAAATCGGCTTCTTCGTCAACCAGGATGCAGTCCTTGCCGCCCATCTCGGCCACGACACGCTTGATCCAGATCTGGCCTTCTGCTTTCTTGGCCGCGTGTTCGATGATGTGAAGTCCAACTTCCTTCGATCCTGTGAAGGAGATGAACCGGGTTTTGGGATGCTTTACAAGGTAGTCGCCTGCAATGGCGCCCGGTCCTGTAAGGTAGTTAAGCACTCCGTCGGGCAGACCGGCCTCGCGCATGATCTCGGTATAGAGCTGGCCCACCATTGGCGAATCCGAAGACGGCTTCAGGATGATTGTATTTCCTGTTACTATTGCAGCGGAACTCATCCCGGTAAGGATTGCCCAGGGGAAGTTCCACGGCGGGATGATGACTCCTACGCCAAGGGGGATGTAGCGCAGTTCGTTGTTCTCAAAAGGGAAAGGTGTTACGCCCTGGTTAGGGCCAAGACGAAGCATCTCGCGTCCGTAGAACTCCAGGAAGTCGATGCCTTCGGCGGTGTCGGCGTCGGCCTCCAGCCAGTTCTTG
>WJJO01000173.1 GCA_014729665.1 Caldifarciminota bacterium | reverse complement strand
TCATAGCATACGCCCTTATTCAGGAAGGCTATCCTTCCCAGAACCCCGTTATCCGGACCGATGAAGATATGGTCTGCGGCGCGAACAAAAAGATGTCTTCTGGTTGAACCTACACCCGGGTCTACAACGAAAACGTGAACCGTATCTCTGGGAAAGTACCCAAATGCCGCTTCAAGTACAACGGAGGCGGCCTTGAGATTAAAGCGAGGGATGCAATGGGATATGTCGACGATGCTTGCATCCGGGAAATAACTTAAAACCACACCCTTCATAGCTCCAACGTAACCGTCTTCAGTACCGAAATCGGTCAATAGCGTTACGATACCTCCAGGCATTCCAGTTCTAATATTCGTCTTAACTCCTTTTATTACTTAGCGTACTCAACGTTTCGCACCTCTCTTATGACCACTACCTTAATGTATCCCGGATATTTTAGTTCGTTCTGAATCTGATGGACTATCTTGGAGCCCATTTCTTCCACCTCGAGGTCTGATATTATATCCGGCTGTACCAGAACCCTTACCTCCCGCCCGGCCTGAATAGCATAGGCCTTTTCCACACCTTCGAAACTTACAGCAATATTCTCGAGTCTTTCCAGACGTTTGAGGTAGGCTTCAAGGGTTTCGCGTCGTGCGCCTGGGCGTGATCCTGAGATAGCGTCAGCGGTTGCAACCAGGAACGAGTAGGGGTTTTCCATTGGAACCTCTTCATGATGTGCCGCAATTGCATTCACAACGGTTTCATCCTCTCCGTACTGAGCCGCGATTCGAGCGCCTATCTCGGCGTGAGGCCCTTCCATGGATGTTTCCGCAACCTTGCCTATATCGTGCAGAAGTCCTGCCCTGGCGGCGGTTTGGGGGTCAAGTTTTAATTCACAAGCCATCTGCAGACAGAGATGAGCCACCTCGCGGGAGTGCTGAAGCAGGTTCTGACCGTAACTTGAACGATACTTCATCCTGCCGATATAATTAAAAAGTTCGGAATGGAGTCCGAGGATCCCCAGCTCCGCCGCGGCTTCCTCTCCGAGTTCCTTTATGTGCACCAGAAGCTCTTTTTCCACCTCTTGGAACACCTCTTCGATACGGGCCGGATGAATCCTGCCGTCCGAGATCAGACGCTCCAGAGTAAGCTTGGCCTTTTCCCGTCTTATTGGATCAAAGGCCGATATTATGACCGCTCCGGGTGTATCGTCGACAAGTACCTCAACTCCGCTTAAGGTTTCAAAGGTACGAATATTACGTCCTTCACGACCTATTATACGCCCCTTCAACTCATCTGTGGGCAACTCGACAACCGATACAGTGCTTTCCGTCCAGTGCGAAAGGGACACCTTCTGTATAGCTTGAGAGATTATCTCCTTTGCCGTACGTTCAGCTTCAGTCCTTGCCCTTTCCTTAATGTCCTTGACCATCTGCAGGGCCTCGAGATCTACCTGTTTCCTCAGGTTTTTAAGAAGCTCCTTCTTGGCCTTCTGTTTACTTATCAATGCGGTTTTCTCCAGCCTTTTATTCTCTTCCTCAATAAGCTGATCGTAACGTTCCATCTTTGTCTTCAAAAGCCTTTCCAGGTTGGCCAGGTATTTCTCGTTACGTATCAAGGTACTTTCTCGTTCAGTTAGATAATGAGAGCGTCTTTCCAGCATTGCCTCGCGTTCGGAGACCTTCTTGGCCTGTTTCTCGATATCCTTCCGCATCGTGCTCGTTTCCTTTTCTAGATTCTCCTTCTGCTTAAACCATCTATCCTTACCTTCTACCTCGGCTTCTTTTATGATGCGATCGGCCTCTTTCTCGGCATCCTTGATTATTCGATTAGCCCGAACCTTGGTGTCGGCTAACCGCCTGACTCCAAATATCTGGTAAAGCACAAATCCAATCACCAGGGTTACCAGGGCTGAAGAAATCCCAATTGGAATCCATATCCATTCAGGCATGTTAATCCTCCAGATGAACTCCACCATGCCGTGATGACGGACGTCTTTGAACCCAAGAAAAGCTTGAGGTTCTGTAAAATCGAATTCTGAAATCCCCGATTCGGGCCGGGGTTCTCAATGCATCGCTACTTCCCCTCGTTTCTCGAGCGTTGGCTCAAGACTGCTTTCCGCCACCACGAACACGGCAGAGGATCAAATTACTTCGTTTATCTCCCCGGTGAGACGTTTAAGTTTTTGGGCGAACTCCTCGGATAAATTGTCCCGCTGCTGATCGAGTTTATCTGCCAATTCCAATGCTACCAGTAAAGCGCAACGGGCAATGGATATCTTTCCGAACTTTTCTTTCTTCTCCCGAATTAATTTATCAATCCACGAAGCCAGGCGCGTCAGACGTTCAGGGGTAGTGTCGTGACGCACCTGAATCTCGTAGCCGGAAATCTTTACCCGATTAACTGCCATAAATATCTCACTCGGGTTCTTCCAATCTGTCAAGTATAGTTGTTATGCGTTGGGCCGCGGCCTTACGTATATCTTTCAATTCGTCATTTTCGGCCGTCAGCCTTTTGCATTCTGTCTCCAATTCCCGTACACGCTGAATTAATTTGCCAATCGTTTCGGATAACTCTTTATATTCAGCTTCCATTCCCTTCTCTACCTCTTACCAATGCGTCGAATTCCGCTGCCATCTTACCGGAAAGAACGGCTATCCGTTCATCCACCTCCTCCTTCGAAAGGTTCCTTGCGGAAGGCTGGAAACGCAACCTTAAACCCAGATTGCGTTTTCCCTTCGGAAGAGGCGAACCTGTAAAACTATCAAAAACCTCGACTTCACTACATAACTCGCCTGCATGCTCCTTGACAAATTGCATTACTTCTGCAGCATCATGGCTGGCGTCAAGCAGTAAGGCCATGTCGCGTTCCACCGGCTTGAATCGCGGTAGTGGTTTAATATATGTCTTTCGTTTCTCATCCTCCAGCACCAATGACATATTGACTTCACAAAAGTAAACTTCCTGCGGGATGTCGGCTTTTCTTAAGAATTCGGCATCAACCTTACCTAAATATCCCGCATCCTTATTATCTATAATAATCCTGCAGGCCTCCACGTCAAGGTATGTGGATGGTATTGTATCCTTAAATGAAATATCATTATGACCGAAAGCCTCAGAAAACATCTCGAAAGCACCCTTGAGATCAAAGTAATCCGAACCTCTTACGTCTCCGTCCCAACCGATAGGTTCTACCTCCCCGGATATCATAATACCTAGATGGAGAGGTTCCTTGAATCCATCTGGAGTATTGCGGTAAACAGACCCGATCTCGAAGAAATAAAGCCCCCTGTTGCCGAATCGGATATTTTCGGCCATAGCAGAAAGCATCCCCGGTAATAGGGTAGGACGAAGTACGCTCAAACGTTCCGATAACGGATTAGTTATCGGAATCGCATTACCGGTTAATTCGGAAGGAACCTCAGGGGCCGATATCAGGGAAAGTGAATATATCTCATTATACCCCAGTCCGGTAAAGAAGTTCCTAATCCTGCCAAGTTTACGAGAAAGAGGGTGCCTGCAACCGGCTTCCGGTGTACGAACGATAAACCGCGAAGGAAGATTATCGTACCCCTCAAGTCTTAGCACCTCCTCAATTGCATCGACGTCTTCTGCCATATCGTTGCGGTGGGAAGGAACCTTCAGCGTGAATCCATCCTTAGCCTGTTCGACATCGAATCCAATCAACTCGAGGTTCTTCTTGGCCTTATCCTTGTCTATTTCGGTATTTGCGTATGTATCAAGTTTGGAATATTCCAGGTTGACCGAGCCCTTATCCCCGGGCTGACCGTATGCTAATTCACCCTTTACCGATAGCTCGGGACAAAGATCGGCAAGGGTGTGGATGAAGAAGACGGCGGCCCTTCTAACCATTTCGCAGTCTATGCCTGCCGCAAAACGCTTGCTCGAATCACTCTGTATACCTG
>WJJO01000172.1 GCA_014729665.1 Caldifarciminota bacterium | reverse complement strand
TAGGCATTTCGCTTCTCGGGATAGAAGTGACGGAATGTATCGATATACCCGTGGTCAACGAACTTATCGAGCCACGCGCACTCCTCTGGAAGGAAGCCTGTATTCTTACGGTTCTCCTTCGGACGCGCCAAATCGATCTCTTTATGAGCGGTGTTAAAGTCTCCCGTAAGGATGACCGGTTTCCCTTTCTTCCTGAATTCCTCCGATACCTCGAGCATCTTATCGCAGTACTCGAGTTTGTATGGAACCCTGTAGTTGTCCCGGCTCCCGTTGGGTACGTACACGTTGAATATGACGAACTCCGGGAAGTGCAGGATGATAAGACGTCCCTCGTTATCGAATCGATCCTCACCCAGACCGTATTCGACCTTTTTGGGAGTGCGAGTCGAAAATACCCCTGTTCCTGCGTACCCCTTCTTCTCAGCAGAGGAGTAGTAGATGTCGTAGCCCGGAATCTCGGACATGTTTTTTGGAACCTGTTCCACGTTTGCCTTGATCTCCTGGACACCAAGGAAATCGGGCATTGCCTTTGAGAACCATTCCAGGAAACCTTTCTTGTATATGGCCCTTATCCCGTTCACGTTCCATGAAAGAAGAGTAAGTTTAGGCATGTACTATAATACTTGTGAACGTGTTGATTTCAAGTGCTCAATAGTCCTAATCTTAAGCCCTCGATTATAAGTCATTTTAAAAAGGGTCAAGCTTCTTTTGACGAACTATGTAGAACTCCGTTCTCCGGGGATAACTACAGTTTATATCCTATCTTCCGCAGGAACTCCCTGCGTTTCTTCTTATCATCCTCGTTTTCCACACCTGCTGGACTGTACCCGTCTATAACACCTAATATACCTCTCCCCTGTTCGGTTTCTGCGATTAATACCTGGCAGGGATTTGCCGTGGCGCAGAAGAAACTTACTATCTCGGGCACCGTGCGCAGAATCCTGAGAACGTTTACAGGATAGGCATTCCCCAGCATGAGTACGAAGCTGTGTCCTGCTCCTACGGCTTGCGCGTTCTTGACTGCAAGTTTCGTTAACTCATCGTCAGTACCCTCGAAGCGTACGAGCCTGTCCGCAGACGCCTCCGAGAACGCAAAACCGTACTTTATCCCGGGTACTGTGTTGACCAGTGCCTCGTGTACGTCCTCGCAGGTTTTAATGAAATGGGTCATACCGATGATTACGTTGACCTCGTCGGGTTTTTCTATCTCAACAATCTTGATTTCCATACTTCCTCCGGTTTGAATGAGAATAAACGAGATTGGATGAATGTCAATTGAAACATAAAGAAATGTCTAATGGTTTTCAATAACCGGTAGGCGGTTACCGGCAGGAAGAATCTAAACACACAAAAAAAACTTGCAGACGAAAAAGTAACACCATAGGACGAACGAAGAGATTATCTTCAATCGATGGAGAATGATTGTGAGAAGTTCTAATCTTAAAATCTTGTAATCTTTCAATCTTGAGATGTTTTTTAAGTCTTGCATCTATCTTAAACCAGGGGTATAATCGTAGGTGAAGAATACGTGGGATGTAGTAGTCGTAGGCGGCGGACCTGCAGGTTCACGCGCAGCCGAAGTCATAGCGCGCGAGGGTTTTTCTGTAATCGTTCTTGACAAGAAGAAAGTCATTGGAGAGCCAAACCACTGCGGCGAAGGGATATCCGCTCACTGTCTTGCCGAAATTGGTGTCAGGACGCCTCAGCGATGGATTCTGCGTGAGGTTAAGGGTGCGCGACTGATATTCCCCAACGATACAACCATCTACTTTACCCAGAAAGGTTACTGTATAGACAGGCCTTCATTCGACAGGTTTCTGTCCAGGCGCGCGGTGGATAACGGTGCAAAGGTCAAGACCTCGGCTGCAGTCAAAAGGATTATCCGGGAACGTTCAAGATGGATAATCGAGGCCGATACAGACGAAGGTATGCGTGAATTCTACTCTCGATACCTTATCGGTGCGGGCGGGGCATTATGTCCTGTTACCGGATAGCTGGGACAGCGTCCGATGATTCTACCTGCC
>WJJO01000171.1 GCA_014729665.1 Caldifarciminota bacterium | reverse complement strand
GTCTTCTATTTACAAAGGCAAGGCTTCATTCTCAATCTTTGGAATAGGGGAATACTCGTTTGCGCCATATAAAGTTGTAGTTTCGGGTTTATACAAAGAGCCGAGTTTTAAAGCAGTTAGCCCTATTAATGGGAAACCAGTTATGTGTGATGATACATGCTATCTATTGCCTTTGAAAACTGAAAGTCAAGCATCAATTGTATCTGAGGCTTTAAATCACGAAGTATGTAGAGAATTTATCAAAAGTATAACGTTCACGGATGCAAAGCGACTCATAACAAAGAAAGTCCTTTCCCGAATTGATCTATGTGCTTTATTTAAGTATATCTGGGGTGAGAATAGTAACCACTTTCAACATCTTCCAATTAAAGAATCAGTGGCTTCTTTATTCTGAGTAAATATAACTGTTTTTTTTATAATTTTTAAATAGCTGCGTGGATAATCAGATTATTTTACTCTGTTGTTTCTAAAATAAAAGATATCCTAGTATACTCTAAGATGTTATGCCCCCCACTCCTACATCATCCCCTTAACCTCTGAATACCTGTAGCACGAGCGCTGGTGATCGTTTACCATCCCCACGGCCTGCATAAAGGCGTAAATAATAGTCGAGCCGACAAAATTCATCCCTCTTTTCTTAAGGTCTTTCGAAATCTTATCGGATAGTTCCGTACTGCCCGGAATGTCGGACAGGGAGGTGATTTCGTTCTGGATAGGCTTGTGATTCACGAAACCCCAGATGTAGGAGTCGAAACTGTCGAACTCCTTTTGAATCTCCAGCACCACCTTCGCGTTCCGTACTGCCGAGTTGACCTTCAACCGGTTGCGGATGATGCCCTCGTTGGCGAGTAATTCCGCGACCTTCTTTTCGTCGTATGCCGCGACCTTTTTGACATCGAAATTATCGAAGGCCTTGCGGTAATTCTCTCTCTTCTTAAGGACCGTTGACCAGGAGAGTCCTGCCTGGACGCCCTCGAGGATAAGCATCTCGAAGAGCTTTGCATCGTCGTGGCAGGGCACGCCCCATTCCTCGTCGTGATAAGCTACGTAGAGTTCATGCTCGGGGTCTACCCAGCCGCATCTTTGTTTACTCATCTTCTCCTCCTTGGGTTTAGGGACGTCCTTTGACTCTTTGTTTATTAGACCTTAATCATAAAGTGAGTACCGTTCTTGTCAATGAATCAACACATCCTGATGCAATCGAAAATCCTTAGAGGGTATTCTCCCGTCCCGAATAATTTTGAATTTTGCAATTTGCTTTTTGCATTTTGAATTAGTTTAATGGCACCCTGAGAGGGTTCGCTCCACTCACGGAGGATTAACCATGTGGAACAGACTCTCCAGTCTGTTATAAAACAAGGCCTGTAAGAATTTCACTTGAACCAACTCAATTCACTGAATAATTACATTTTCCTTGCGATCTTTTTGCGTCAGCAAAAAGGAGCATTAAATCTTGACATCCGCCCGTTTTGTCTTAGGATATAACCGTGAAAAAGAAGAACGACGTTATAACCATCCCTGTGAGTGTATGGGAGAGCGCCGAGACCAAGGAAGACCTCGAGGACTGGCTCCTTGCCCACAACCCTGAGTTCATACGCCGTATGCGCGAAGCGCACCAGGAGATCAAGGAAGGGAAAACGGTCTCCTTAGACGAGTTGTGAGGAAGTTTGCCTTACCGGGTAAGGGTTGCCGATAAAGCCGCAAGACACCTGCGAAACCTGGATATACAGATTACCGAACGCATCAAGGCCAAATTAATGTGGTTGGCGGAAAATGCTGAAACGGTAATACACCACCGTCTGAGCACTATCAGTTTCGACGACGAAGAGGTGTACCGATTAAGGATCGGCAGTTGGCGTGTCTTCTACCACCTGTCCCATGCCCTCAAAGAGATTCAGGTATTAAGGATAATCCACCGCAGCGAAGCCTACAAGGATCTTTCCTGAATAAAACACTTCTCCGTACCGTATTATTTTGAAATTTGATATTTGATATTTGCATTTTGAAATGAATTTGATAGCACCCTGAGCACCCGACCCGGGCACGATGAGGATACACTCCACACTTAAACTGGAGATAAAACAATGTGGCGTCTGCGTTCTGGTTGACATACAAATGGTTGCCGCGTATCCTCACTATTGAAAGGTCAAGGGATAAGGAAACTTCAAATCCCGGTTTCCGTCTGTATAACCAGTGATCATATAGGAGGTTTGATGAAACAAGGTGTCATCCTCAGTCTGGCGATACTGACGGTCGGGTGTGCATCTACCGGCTACTGGCCTGCAGATGAGTGGAGATATTCCACTCCTGAACAGCAGGGCATGGATTCCGGGGTTCTTGCAGGATTGATTGACTACATCGAGGAGAACGATCTCAACATACACTCCATGACCATAATCCGTAACGGTTACGTGGTGCTCGATGCGTACTGGTGGCCTTTAGAACCCGGAGACCTGCACGATATTGCCTCCTGTTCCAAGAGCATCACCTCGCTGTGCGTGGGTATCGCTCTTGACAAGGGATTGATAAGTAATCTCAACGGTCCTTTCATCACCTACTATCCTGAGCACGACCTGACCGTCAGGGATGGCGATCCTGAACCAATTACGGTCCGGCATCTATTGACGATGACAGCAGGCCTCGAATGCGTCAACCATCCTGTCGAACAAACCCTTATCGACATGCAGCAGAGTCCTGACTTCATTCAGTTCGCTCTGGACCTGCCCGTGACCCATCCGCCCGGGACTCATTATGCTTACAATAGCTGTACTTCCCATCTCCTCGGAGGAATAGTGGCTAACTCATCGGGGATGAGCCTGGCGCAGTTTGCAAGGGTTAACTTGTTCCGCGCCATCGGGATTGACTCGGTGTACATGGTACCCGATCCCCAGGGCTATCACCGCGCCTGGGGTGATATGCGTATGAGTCCGCACGATATGGCAAGGATAGGATACATGATGCTCAACAAGGGAAACTGGGACGGCAGACAAATTGTATCAAAGAAGTACATTAAACAGACAACGAAGAATCATACGAAAGACTTCGGCCCGGAGGACGGCTACGGCTATCAGTGGTGGTGCTACAAGTTCGGCTCATTCTTCGCCACTGGAAGGGGAGGTCAGAGGATATTCGTGGCTCCGATCCTCGATCTAGTCGTCGTAACCACCGCCGGTACCGGCGCTGAGGACGGTCCTCACTACGAGGCGATGCTTGGTAATTACGTGGTGTCTGCAATAAAGAAGAGAGGTGGGATACTGGATCCGAATCCGGTCGGCGCAGCCGAGCTCCAGTCCCGGATTGAGCAAGTTACCCGACCGCCCGAACCCCGCCCGGTACCCGAGTTTTCTGACGCAGCATCGGAAATCTCAGGCAAAACCTGGATGCTGGATGACAACCTCATAGGCTGGGATGAGGTGTCTTTCGAGTTCGAGCCGGATGATGCCGAAGCTGTCATCTGCCTATTGACAGATGGTCAGAGGTATAATCTTAAAGTCGGGCTCGATGGAGTTCCTCGAATCAACGAAAACATTACGTTTGTTGCCGACCCCCGGTACGATGGACAGCGGGTTGCCCTTCATGGGGAGTGGGTGGACGATGAATTCGTCCTTTACTTCAACACCCTTGCTATTATCGACAACGGCACAATCAGGTTCCGGTTTACAGATGACAGCCTGTCCTTTACCCTTTTCGAGCGCAGTTTCATGCCTGTCGACCAGGTGTTTACCGGCAATCTTAAGGAGGAATTATGACCCGCAAGCGCTCAATCCTGTCCCTTTCAGTCTATTTTGTACTATCCTTTATTATCATGTACGGTCTGGTTGGCCTGGGCAAGCTGGGAATAATGCCTACCGATTCACCGCTGTTCATGCTTCTCTTCATCGTCGGATCGTGGGGACCGACCATTGCGGCAATCCTCGCTCTCCTCATCACCGAGAAGGGCAAGGGCATCGGCAATCTGTTCAGGGGCTGGGGGCGGTGGAAGGTCGGCATCGGCTGGTACGGCGCAGCGCTTTCACCGTTTGCCGTGGCATTGTTGGTCGCATTCATCTACCTGGTGATAATGGGAAGGCCGGCACCCGGACCGCAGACCGAGATAACCGTACCCGTCATCGCGATGTCTTTGATGATGGCGCTTCTGACCGGCGCCACCGGTGAAGAGCCTGGGTGGCGGGCGTTTGCCACACCGAGGCTTCAGCATCACCTCGGTGCCCTTGGCGCAAGTGTTATTCTCGGCATAATATGGATTTTGTGGCACCTGCCCCTGTGGTTCCTGGAAGACACCCCGCAGTACGGGATGCCGTTCGTGCCCTTTGCCGTATCCTGCGTCACAGAAACTATCCTTCTCACCTGGATATTCAACAACACCAGAGGGAGCCTGGCCATGGCGTCATTGTTCCACCTTTCCATCAACATCTCCGGTACCCTTGTTGCAGGTATGCTGGGCTGGGTTGCCTTCGACCAGTACCTGTGGATACAAGCGGTGGTACTCATCGTCTTCGCCGTGCTGGTTATTTGCTTCTTCGGAGATGCCAAGCTATCACGCAAGCCAGCCTCCGAGATGCCGTTCGAGAAGATTGATGCACACTGATCACCTGAGATACGTGCGAAGATCACTGCTCATTAACAACGCCCACAATCTGCGAGGTCGGATAGAACTTCATCTGGGCGGAATAATGGAAACCGAGAGAGCAGAACTGTACAAGAAATTCTCCTTAAGTTAGTATGAGATGATGAAAACCGGAGTAAAGGAGGAAAAAGATGCCGCAACTGGTTAAAGGCGGAAAATACGTGTTCGGTTGGTCTCAGGTTACAGAGGAAGGCCGGATAATGATTCCGCCCGAGGCGTTTGCGGAGTATAAGCTGGAAGGATGCGGGAAGGTAATTCTCATGTCCGGAAGCAGACGGTCGGGCGGATTCGGATTAACGACTGTTGATAGAATCAAAGATACTCCAATAGGTCAGGTGTTGGATGAACTGCCCGAACTTGCATCCTGCAGCATCCCGGAAGGCGAACCTTTGAGCAAGAAATCGCGCACCTACTGCTGGATTAGACTGACTTCAGAAGGTCGGTTTACAGTCCCCCCTGATACCTTGAGGATCTACGGCATCGAGCCGGGACAAAAGGTGCTCGTAGCCCGGGGAAGCGGTCTGGTATTAGGTTTTCCTGCACGGGGGACCTATTCTCGAGGAAGCAAGAAAGCATCCCGAGTTGGAAGTATTCTAGAAAGGAAAAGCATGAAAGCAGAAAAGGCCAAGAATCTTTTCAGCCAGGGTTTCAACTGCGCACAGGCTGTCTTCTCGACATATGCGCCTGATCTGGGACTTGATGCGAGAACCGCGCTCAAGATTGCTTCCGGTTTCGGCGGCG
>WJJO01000170.1 GCA_014729665.1 Caldifarciminota bacterium | reverse complement strand
CCTTCCCCAGCGTCAGCCGAGACAGCTTATCGGTATGTTCCCGTGGGTGGACTGTTTCGTCGGTATCGATCAAATACCAAATATCCCCCAACTAATACTTGAAGGCACACGTCCGGGTAATGTCAAGGTTACTTCTCCGGCTTCGTGGAACCCGGGCAGCGAGTTTCCGAGATTCCTCTCTACGCCTCCTCATTACGCTTACCTTCGCATAGCAGAAGGATGCTCCAATCGCTGTTCCTACTGCACCGTTCCATTGATAAGGGGACCGCTGCGGTTGAGGAACCCGAAAGATATAATTCACGAGGCTTGTAGTCTTGTCTCCCTGGGTGTGAGAGAGATTATCCTAATTGCCCAGGATACCGCGGCACATCCGGAACTAAAAAAAATCCTTCAAGGACTTAATGATATAGAAGGACTGAGATGGATAAGGTTGTTGTACGCACATCCAAGACATCTGGATGAAGATATACTCGAACAGATTGTTTCTTTAGATAAGGTGTTAAACTACCTGGATATGCCTGTTCAGCATCTGGCTTCCCCGGTGCTGGAACGTATGAATCGGCAGATCGATTCTCAAAGGATTAATGATTTAGTGAATAGGGCTCGCAGTCTGGATAAGGATTTCTCGATAAGAACCACGGTTATTACCGGTTTACCCGGAGAAACCGAAGGGGAATTTAAGATTCTGTTGGAGGGTCTGGAAAGATTAAGATTCACCAATCTGGGGATATTCATCTATTCACGTGAGGACTCGACCGTTGCGGCAGATATGCCCGATCAGATTCCATTGAGAGTAAAGGAACAAAGGGCTTTGAAGCTAATTGATCTTGCAGAACGGCTGAGGACGGAGGAGATTAAAAAATTGAAAGGATCGATGAAGGATGCTGTGGTTGATTTTACAGACGAGGGAGAGATAATAGGCAGGTTGTGGAGTGATGCCCCTGAGATAGACCGCATCCTCGAAATCACTGAAAAGGATGTAGATGAAGGAACCTTTGGAAGGGTTAAGATAACTGGAGGAAAACATGATAGTTTGTTTGCTCGCTGGATTGAATCTGTTTAGCGCTGTCGAAGTAAGTTTTCCAATAGAACCTTCGGGTGAGGCCTATGTAGGTAAGTATTTTAATAAAGCCGAAACAGAAAAGGAACTTCAGTACAACATAGATGTCGGGATAGGGGTTACCCTTGACCTGATCGATGTGGCAGGTCAGCGGTTGTTTGTTATGTACAGGGACGATTTGATGTCTGGCAACGACTTCGGTGCAAACGTTACCTTTGATCCGAGGATGGCGCACTTCGATTTAACGGCCGGTTTCCGATTCAATATCCTTAATAAGGCCAATGCCGCTTTGTATGTAAAGCACGACTGTACCCATAACATAGATCGACCGCCTGACTCAAATAAGGTTGTATTCAACCGAGTGACCTTCGTCGCGGGAACGCCGGGCGCGTTCTGCAACAAAAACCTCGACTACATATCCGAAGGTCAGTGGTTCGAACGTCTAAACGGACGCCTAACCTACGCCTGGTATCCGCACGATACAATAATAGACGCATTGAACTCAACCGATCTGTTTCACGACCTGCAGCTCGATCTCATCTTCGACCAGCCTATATACAAAAACGTCTACACCTCGACCCGGATTTACACGTACATTGCGCGCTTCAGACCTGGTTGGGATTCGGACACGTTAAATCTTGAACCTTTCTGGGAGCACAAGTTCGCGCCCCAAATAGGGGTCGGGGTACTTAGGCAGAAGGCGGCATTCGAACTCTACCTTCGATACTGGGTTTCCGCCAATTTCAGGCTGCATTCGCCCGGACCCTGGCCGTATCTTGGGATTCATCTCAGGTTCTGATGTCGGTTAAATTAAAACTATTCTTTCTTATCGGCTTGACTTTTTTACTGCCTTCGTGCAGGTGGTTTGTCAGGCCTGAATCCGAAACGGTCTTCGCCGAGCAGGTACTCGGTTCATACAGCTACGAGGATTCTTCTTCTGCATACACAGGAAGGTTCCTGATAATCGCAGACAAGGAGTGTCTTTCCCTTGACCTTTTCGGTCCCATGCATATATTAGTCTCATCGATACGGTACAATCCGGAATCGACCCTGGTTTACTTGCCTTTAGATAATACCGTATTAATAATGGGTGAAGAAGCCTTTCTGCCGTTCGAGGACTGGCATCTTCCACTTACTCCACTCGTTGCAGGATACAGGGGAGAGGTGCTGGTAAATCCGGACAGCTCGTACGAATCGGGAGATACACTCGTACAAAAAAAGGGCGGGATTGAATATGTGTTTAATTCCCTGAAGCTTACACAACTGAGAAGCGGGGATTGGGAGCTTTCTTCTGAAGGCGAGTTAATTGGTTCCGAGCTTAAACCTGAACGCCTGAGGTTTACGCGTAAGGACATGGAGTTGGTTATGTATCTGACCTCTCTTGAAATTGTGGAACTTGAATCGGATAGGGCATTTAACCTGAAGTTTCCTGCATGTGTTAACATCCTGGATTTCCGTTAATTATACATATTCAAGGGCTTGACAAACATCTGCAAACCTTTACACTTATAT
>WJJO01000169.1 GCA_014729665.1 Caldifarciminota bacterium | reverse complement strand
AGATACTTCCGTGCAACAGCCAGCACCTGGTCTTCAGAAACCCTTTCAAATTCCTCGAGTGTCTCGGGGATTGTTCGGAACTTCTCGGAAAGCAGTTTCCAGTGTCCCAGACGCATCATCCGGTGGGAAAGACTCTCCATATTCAAAAGAAGGGCGCTTTTAGTAAGGGTCTTGGCCGTATCAAGTTCGCCGTTCCTCAAACCCTCCCTGACCAGACGCGCCAATTCCTTCTCTATCTCGGTAAAAACCTTGCCTAGTTTTCCCTTCTCGGAGATAAAGTAGAAGCCGGTGACCCCGGAATCCTCGAAAAGCTCGAGAAAGGATGAAACGGTATACACGTATCCTTTATCTTCCCTCAGAAGCGAAAAAAGCCTCGAACTCATTCCTCCACCCAAAAGGGTTGCCAGCAGTGCAAGAGGGAAACGCTCATCGGAATTCAATCCCGATGTCTGCATGCCCATCGTTGAATAAACCTGCGATATATCGGATCGGGTGTGCACAAAATTCTCGGGGGCACTCTTGATGCCCGGCTTCTCGCGCATCTTGCGCCTTCCTCTGGAGATATTTAACCTCTTGGGCAGGTACGATATTATCCTATCCTCGGTTACATTACCAACAGCCACCAGTATTGCATCGGACAGATTATATTTCTCGCGATATATCTCGAGCAGCCTTTTCTGATTTATTTTTTCCAGATTCTTTCGGGAACCGATGACGGTACGACCAAGGGGATGCGGAGAGAAACAGGCCTCGAAGAATCTATCGAAAACCTTATCCTGCGGATCTTCATGGGCGGAACGCATCTCCTCATAGATAACCTCTTTTTCCTTGCGGAGCTCCCTTTTATCAAACCTCGAATCGGCAAGCATCTCAAAAAGGATTCCCATAAGTGGCTTGACCGTATCGGTCAAACATCGAACGGTTATGCCCATCAACTCTTTGGCCGTGAAACCGTCGCTTATGCCGCCGAGTCTTTCGATGCGTGCGAGTATCTCTTTGCCCGAACGCTTACCGGTTCCCTTGAACAGCATGTGTTCGACCAGATGACTGGCTCCGTTTTCTCCCCTCTCCTCATCCCGCGAGCCTTGTCTGAAAAAAACCCCGAAAGCGACCGAGTGGAAGCCGGGGATACGTTCAGTGACGACGCGGAGGCCGCTCGGAATCGTGCTTTCTCGAATGCCTTCGCCTGTCATTTTTCCTGTTGGGGCTCTTTGAGTTGCGTGAACCTCGGGGCTTGTCGTCTGCCGGATCGAGGGTCGTAGTAAGGTCTATCCTGCCCAGATCATCTATACCCTTGACACGGACCTTAATCTTCTGACCGACCTTTACCACGTCTTCTACCTTATTGACACGGTGCGGTGCGAGATTCGAGATATGAATCAGACCGTCCTTACCCCTGAAAAGCTCTACGAATGCACCGAAGTTGGTGATGCGAACAACGGTACCTTCGTATATCTCGCCAACCTCCACCTCCTTGACTATCTCCTTCACCATCTCCAAGGCCGTCTTGACCCCGTCAGGATTCGTGCCTGCGATGATGACGGTCGAGGTTTCGTCGTCGATATCGATAGTTGTTTCCGTTTCCTCGGTAATCTTGCGAATAACCTTCCCTCCGGGACCGATGACCTCCCCTATCTTCTCGTGGGGTATGACAAGGGTCTGGATGCGGGGGGCGTACTGGCTTATCTCATCCCGGGGCGCGGATATGGCGCGGTCCATCACGTCAAGGATGTGCATCCGTGCCGTGGTGGCCTTCTCGATTGCCTGGGCTAGTATATCAACGGAAATCCCTTTAAGCTTAAGGTCCAGCTGAATCCCCGTTATACCGTCGCGGGTTCCGGCAACCTTAAAATCCATGTCTCCGTAGTGGTCCTCGTCACCGAGGATGTCGGTGAGAATGATATGACCGGAAGTTTCCTTGACCAGTCCCATGGCTATACCCGCACAGGCCTTGCGCATGGGAACACCGGCTTCAAACAGCGCCAATGAAGCCCCGCACACCGAAGCCATCGAGCTTGACCCGTTTGATTCAAGGATGTGTGAGTTGATACGGATGGTATAGGGAAAATCTCCATCTTCGGGAACCATCACACGTACCGATTTCTCGGCCAATGCTCCATGCCCTATCTCCCGTCTCCCCGGGCCACGCAGGAAGCGGACCTCGCCGACCGAGAACGGAGGGAAATCGTAGTGTAGCATGAACGACTTCCAAGCGTCCCCTTCGACATCGTCGACCCTTTGTTCGTCGGATTTGGTGCCCAGTGTAACAACAGCCAAGGCCTGTGTTTGCCCCCTTGTGAAAAGCGCCGAGCCATGGGTACGCGGAAGAACCCCGACTTCACAGGAGATAGGCCTGATTTCATCGGCCGCCCTGCCGTCTAGCCGTTTACCGGCAATAACCCTTTTCCTGACATCCTCCTCGATCAGGCGATCGATAACGGTAACAATCATCTGTTCCGAATCCGGAAATTCCTCGGCCAGGGCCTCGATAACCTCTTTGGTAATATCCTTTTGAGCCTGGCTTCGCTGCTGCTTATCGGCAATTTCATTTGCCTCAGGTATTCGTCCGCCGACGAGTTGTGTAACCTTGCTCTCCAGTTCGGCTGGTACCCCCTCATCCTCAAAAGCCTTTTTGTGTTTACCCGCCTTTGAAGCCAGCTCCTTCTGCATCTGGATAACAGGTTTTAACTCCTCTATAGCCAAACGCATCGCCTCCACAACCACCTGGCTTGAAACCTCACGGGCTTCACATTCGATCATATTGATTTCAGTGCCGTTGGAGATTACTAAAATATCAAAATCACACCCCTCCAGTTGTGTTACGGTAGGATTGATTATAAACTTACCTTCGGCGCGTCCGATGCGAATCGCAGCTATCGGGCCCGCAAAGGGCATCTCCGAAAGCACCAGTGCCGTAGAGGCTCCGGTAATGGCCGCCGCATCGGGCTGGTTTTCGCCGTCATGAGACAGGAGAAATCCGATAACCTGAACCTCATGGTGAAAATCGGCAGGGAAAAGAGGCCGGATAGGACGATCGATCATTCGGGCGATGATGATTTCACGGTCGCGAGGTTTTCCCTCACGCTTAAAGAAACCGCCGGGTATCTTGCCTGCCGCGGAGTAATACTCACGGTAGTCGACCGTCAGCGGCAAGAATCCGAAACTTTTCGACGGTTCTTCGTTGTAACATGCGGTCATCAGCAGAACTGTTTCGCCGTACTGGATTCGTACGGCACCGTTAGCCTGTTTGGCCAACTCGCCCGTTTCCAGGATGAGTTGACGACCGCCTATTTCGGTCTGTACGCGCTCCATGAGGCTAACCGCGCAGACCCAGCTTTTTTACAAGAGCGTAGTATGTATCCCTATCCCTCTTGTACAGATAATTGAGGTGCCTGCGCCGCAGATTAACCATTTTTATCAAACCGCGGCGTGAATGGTGGTCCTTAAAATGATTCCTCAGATGATCGGAAAGGACTTTTATCCTTTCTGTCAAAAGGGCTACCTGCACCTCTGATGAGCCGGTATCCGACTCGTGGTGTCTGAATTGTTCAATTAACTCGCGTTTTTTTTCTTTTGCTAACGACATCTCTATATAT
Source organism: Caldifarciminota bacterium (assembly GCA_014729665.1). Lineage (GTDB taxonomy): Bacteria > Hydrothermota > Tepidihabitantia > B3-TA06 > B3-TA06 > WJJO01. The sequence continues at coordinate 2,096 of WJJO01000169.1, read as the reverse complement.
CCTCCATCGTTGGAGCAATTCTACAGGAGGTAGACTATTTGTCAACACAAAACCTCCGTTTCTATTCATCTTTTCAAATCCCCTGCACCCTTCGAGCAGTTCCGGGGATACTCGGGTTATACGATTACCGATATTTCATCAGAAAGATCACTTTCTGCTCCTTGTGCAGAAACAGAGGTAACTGCAAGGATCAATTCCCCGCTCTCATCAACCTTCATGGTAAATGAAGGCCTGGACAAAGGTATCGAAGTCAGGCGAACCCAGTTTGATCCCACCTTTTTGTAAACGTTGTATCCGGGTTGTCCCCAGACGTCCAGCCATGCCATGAACAACTTGTTTCTGAAAACCCTTGCGGTAACCGATTCCGGGGGCTTCAGTTCAACATCCGCCTCTGCCGGTTTAGCAAGGATAGCGGCTACCTCTTCGCGAACCAAATCCTTGATATCGGACTTTACCTTTGACAGAAGTTCATCTGTCGAAAGCTTCTCCGGTTCCTCCGTCTCTTCAGGTTCCGAGACCGCAACAGGTTCAGGCTCTTCTGCAGGCGGTTCCTCGATGCCCGGCTTTTCGGTAACTGCAGGTTCGGCCTCCTCGGATTCGGCTTCTGCCTCAGGTTCGGCTTCCGATTCTGCGGCAGGTTTAGCCGCAACATCTTCGGCACGAGCAGGTTCAGCGGCTTCGGCTTCATAAACCGGTTCTTCGGTTTCCTCGGCCTCCTTCCGTTCTGCAGGTTCCAGCCACTCGGGAACCCCGGGTTCCTCTTCAGATTCAGGTGGTTTTTCTTCGGCTGCAGCCGGTTCTTCAGTGACAGGCTGCTCCGCTTCGGTAACAGCAGGTTCGGTTTCCTTCTCAGAAGTAGGAGCTTCCTCAGGTTCAACGGTTTCTTCTGAAGGAACTGGTTCTTCTACACCCTTTTCTTCCGCCATCGGTTCCAGCCCGGCTTCAGGCCTCTCCGGTTCCTCCGCCTCCGGTTCGTGCTTAACCGGCTCAGGCCGGGGTTCTTCAACGGGTTCCGGAGAAACCCGAGCCGCCGCTTCCGGCGGTACCTCTATCTCGACTTCGGGTTTACTCACAGTTGGCGAAAAAGAACCCACTGAAAGCTTGGCCTTATCGCCTTCCATAATCGCCTTGAGGTTCTGTGCCCTTTCCATAATAGCCTTACAAATATCGTCGTGCCTTGCTCGCACTAGTTCGGGCATCCTGTTTACGTCCCACTGCTGATCTAAGTATTCTTTTGCCTCGGTAAGTAAATCAAGATCCGGTGTTTCAAAGGATGCTCCGCGTTCGGCGAAGAACTCACGCATCATATTGCGCACACGGTATTCGATTTCGGTATCGGCTGCCTCGGGCGCCAACCCGACGTCGCCCATCTTCACCGCGTTGCGGTTGGTGGCAACGTAAGCTTCAATGATTCCGTCACGCGCCTCATCCGGACTGAGGCCTTCGCTTTCCAGCCTCTCCTTTAAGGTGCTGATGAACAGGTCTGCAAGGCTTGACGTATCCGTTTCTTCTTCGGCAGGCTGGGCTTCTTCTGCCTGTTCTTCGGGTGATACCGGTTTGGGGGTATCTACTACGGGAACCTCTGGCTCAGACTCTTCCCCTTTTGGTGTAAACTTGAAAGCCGTAGGTGCAGCAGATTCTTCGGCCGGCTCGGATGCAGGTTCAGGCTCAGGTTCCGGTTGTGGTGCGGGTTCCTGGGGGGGCGCTGGTGTTTCTGAGGGTGGTGTTTCCGGAGCCTCGGTCTCCTTGATTGACGCTCCCATCTCCTCAGATAACTCCCGCTTAAGCTTTTCAAATTCGTCGAGTTCTCCGGCGGCCTCGGCTTCAGACGCTCCGCCTGCCGCTTCTTCAACCGCCTTCTCAAGGAGTGTCTCGCATGCTATCTCGTGCATCTGGGAAATCTCGGGAGGATACTCTATGTGACGCAGTTTCAAATCCATGGTATGACGTACACTCCGCAGATCGCGAACCGTAGGATTAGCAATATCGGCTCCGCGCTCGGATAGAAGATCCGCCATAACATCGTACAATTTTTGATAAACCGCATCATCTGCGGCTTCAAGGGCTAAATCGGTGAGTCCGGCATCCAATGCCTT
>WJJO01000168.1 GCA_014729665.1 Caldifarciminota bacterium | reverse complement strand
GAAGAGAAACCGAAACGAGCATCGAATCTTATTGCCATAAAGTCGCCGATGATTGGAACCTTTTACCGGGCTCCTGCACCCGATGCACCCCCTTACGTCGAGGTCGGGGATACGGTAAAACCGGGGACGGTGGTATGCATCGTTGAGGCCATGAAACTTATGAATGAGATAGAATCCGATATATCGGGTAAGGTTGCCGAAATACTGGTCGAGAACGAAACCCCGGTCGAGTTCGGCCAGGAGCTTTTCCTTATCGAACCGAGTTAAACCCCATGTTCTCAAAGGTTCTGGTAGCCAACCGGGGGGAGATTGCAGTTCGCATCATCCGCGCGTGCAGGGAACTTGGGATTGAAACCGTAGCCGTTTATTCCCAGGGCGACGCAGATGCCCTTCACCCACGCCTGGCCGACGAATCGGTATGCATCGGTCCTGCACAGTCTGCCGACAGCTACCTAAAGGTAACCCATCTGATCAGCGCCGCCGAGGTCTCGGGGTGCGATGCTGTACATCCGGGGTATGGATTCCTTGCTGAAAATGCAGATTTCGCAGGCATGATTGAAGAGGCAGGGCTTACATTCATAGGCCCGACACCCGACAATATCTCCAAGATGGGCAACAAATCCCTGGCCAAGGAGACCATGCGAGCGGCAAACGTGCCTGTCATTCCGGGTTCCAAAAAGGATATAGAAAGTGTTGACGAGGCTAGAAAGCTTGCCGATTCCTACGCCTATCCAGTACTTATGAAGGCTGCGGCAGGTGGAGGTGGCAAGGGAATGAGGTTAGCCCGAGACCGGAAGGAACTCGAAACCGGATACAAGATGGCCAAGGCCGAGGCAAAAGCGGCGTTCGGTGACGACAGGCTTTACCTGGAGAAGTACATCGAGAAACCCCGCCACATTGAGATACAGATTATCGGGGACAAGCACGGCAAGGTGGTTCATCTGGGAGAACGAGAGTGTTCTATCCAGCGCCGACACCAGAAACTCATCGAGGAATCTCCATCACCGGCGGTGAATGCAGAACTTCGCAAGAAGATGGGGGCGGCCGCGGTATCCGCAGCAGCCGCCATAGGATATCAGAGCGCCGGAACCGTCGAGTTCCTGCTCGATCAATCAGGGAAATTCTACTTCATGGAGATGAATACCCGCATACAGGTAGAGCATCCGGTAACAGAGATGGTTTCCGGCTACGACCTCCTGAAGGAACAGATAAGGGTGGCCGCAGGTGAGAAGCTTACTATCCGTCGGGATCTCATCAAACCTTCCGGACACTCCATAGAGTGCCGCATCAACGCCGAGGATCCGGACCAGGACTTCATGCCTACACCGGGCAGGATAGCCTTCCTTCATCTTCCGGGCGGTCCCGGGGTAAGGGTGGATTCGCATATCTTTGCAGATTACGTCATTCCGCCTTACTACGATTCGCTGATTGCAAAGGTTATCTCATGGGGACAGACACGTACTGAAGCTATTGTACGTATGAGGCGTGCGCTGGAGGAATTCTACACCGAGGGTATCAAAACCACGGTACCGTTCCATCTCAGGGTTCTGGACGACTCCGAATTCATCAAAGGCAACCTGCACACAGGCTTCATACCCGAAATGGCCGAACGGGAAAAGGCGAAGTAGATTCTTCATACTTCAATTGCGTTCTTCAACAAAAGCTTGACAATTACTAATGAAAGATTATAGTAACTAAAAAGGGAGAACTTAAAGTGGCCGAAAAGAGGAAACAATACAAAAATCCACCAATCATCGAAGCGGTTTGCGAAATAAGATTTATGCCTGAGTCACAATGGGATATCACCGTCCCTGGGTTAGTTTACGGTAAAATCAAACGCGATTTTCCCTTAAAGGAGCCACACTTCATTCAAGAACTAAAGTTCAATCAGGACAAACCAAATACACCACCTAAGGTTGAAAATAAAGAGTTGGCGGTTTTCCTAACCAAGGACAGAAAAACAACTGTCAAACTGGGAATACATACCCCTCGTTTAATCATCAACAGAGTAAAACCCTATCAGTCTTGGGGTACGTTCAAGCCGAATATCGAAAGGGCATTCAGGTCATTAAAGAATATCGAGGGGGTTGAGATTAAAGGAATACAAAGAATCGGACTTCGTTACATCAATATATTGGAGATTGCAAAACAGCCGGGGGAATTGCAGAAGAACTTCGAGTACAGGCTTTTATGGAAAGAAGAATTAGCGAGAGATATATGGGACTTCGACTGGAAAAGTATAGTCAGATTTAACAGCAGGGATGCGTGTAAAATCCAACTTGCAAGCGTCTTCCCCCAGAATCCTGAAAATATTGGGG
>WJJO01000167.1 GCA_014729665.1 Caldifarciminota bacterium | reverse complement strand
CACCACCAGATAGTGGTAATGCAATCTTTTCAGATATTTCAGATATGTTATTTTTAACAGAGGTATTTAGTTCTGAACGTAAAATTGTTGACGCTTCATCTATGTTCTGCTTTGTCGGGAATTTCCATAAAGGCTGATATCCTATCTTTTTTGCATACTTGGTAGATTTGTAAACGTTTCTATGTAAATTAAAAAGATGCACCTTTCCGGGAACTAGTTTCTTAATACCGGTGAATAATGTTCCATCGTCAAAATGTGGTTTCCAAGAAGTAAGAAGATTACCTGCAAGCAATTCCAGATTTACATTACACTTGTCAGGTATAACTTCTCGAATAGACTTGATTCCCGATGAAAGAATAAAGTTTCGGTTGTCTTTATAGACATATAACGGAAAACCTCCAAGACGATCCTGAGCAAGTTTGATAGTGCTATTTTGTGGAAGTACTTCAATCAGTATCCAAATCCCTTCGTATTGATTCAAGCTATTTTTGTTAAATGGGTCAGTAAAGGTGATATCAGCCGATATTCCTGTTGCGCTTTGAGCAAAGTATACTGTTGATCCGGTGTTTTGTACTAACGATGATTTGCCCCAAACAGTGATTGTACCTGTCCAGCTTCCCTCAAAGATCTTGCTTTTTTCCCTACCAATATGTGAAAAAAAGACCTGTGATTTTTGCAGCTTCTTTTTATCTGGAGAAGTTCCTTTCCTGAGCCACAAGAAGATTGCTGACATAACTAATCTTATATAAAGCGCTCCAGATGTCAAATACGAACACAGGCAGAATCACTATCCCGAAGGATACTATTGGTAATTTGGGAAAAAATGGTGAAGCTGACGTGGAAGATCTGACAAATTTATGTCTTCAATGTACTTTGTATAATCTCGGGAATTGTTGGTATTCCAGAGAAGTATTACCTTATTCTCCAATATTTTGTTTCTTACATCTTCGATTAATACAGCAATCGTTCTGTTCATATATGTTGTTTTCAATTGAATTCCGTTTGCATCCTTCTTAATTGATAACTCTTTGGATATATCCCTAAACCAATCGATGCTTCCGGTTTGTGGAGAATTATGTCTCACGCTAATATCTTCATTTAATATGTCGAACATTGGAAATGATGGATCTAATGAGTTTAACAAGATATTAGTTTTTCGGAGGAGCCTTTTTAGCTTGCGTTCATTAGAGTACTTTCGTTCAATTATCCTGACGGGAACTACCTTAGTTTTAAGACCTGTTGCTTTTATGCCAAGCACAAGACCTGCTGCTGTCCCCATGGATCCCATCGGAACATATATAAAATCAGGTTCTGGGATTATACCTCTCTTGATTTGATTCGCTAATTCAAAAGCGGCGTTTACGTAACCTAAGGTTCCTAATGGTGATGAACCTCCAAAAGGGACGACGAGTGGAGAATTGCCATGCTTAAATTTATGTTTCAATATTTGATAAACAGATATTATCTCAGCTAGATATCTGTTCTTAACAGGATACAAGTGGAGTTCTGAACCAAATAAATGATACAACAGTAATTTGGGCCTTGCGTTAATCTTATTGGATTGAGGAATGAGGATTGAGATACATTTCAGTCCCATCTGTTGTGAAAAAATAGCTGTAGCTAAAACGTGATTTGAACCAATACTTCCGTATGTTAAAACATCTTTCTTCAAATTTAATGCCTTACCTAGAATGAATTCCAGTTTCCTTACTTTATTTCCTCCATATACTTTGTTAATTATATCATCACGTTTCACAAAAAGTCGATTGATTCCTATAGTTTTACCCAAACTCTTGAGCTCTTGCGCAGGTGTTGGGTGTTCTCCTAATGCAGTATATGGAAGCTTTTGCTTTAATAATGGGTACTTATTGAAGAGAGGAATCATTGCTTTGTTCTGCTCAACTTAGTCTTAATCAGGTTCCTTTCTCCTGGAAGCAGGAAACCTGCACATAGAAGGAGAACAACGTAAGCGATAGTTCCTACACCACACTTTACAAGGAAACTGAATAATGGAGATAACCTATGCCAGTAAAAGTATGCTGCGGTAACATTAACACATGATACTCTAACGGAAGGAAAGAAAGGATGCCAAAAGTATAGAACGATGCTGATAAAAATCGAAAAGACAGAAATTAAGATAATCCTCTTCATTTCGTAAGGTATCTTTAGGTACTTCCTTACAAGTATTATTGAAACGACCATGGCGGTTCCATATCCAATAACCGGGGCAATAGCGGAAGCATATAGTTTGATGAATGGTAGTAATACAATGTTTATTGCAGCAACTAAAACTGTGGATATAGAAGAAGTTATTGTGATATATGATGTTTTCCGTTTCAAGTGAAAAGGTGTGGAAATGATTCGATTCGCGGCAAATAAAATAATAGAAAAAATTAAAAGGGGCACATAAGGTGCACCTAACCAGTATTGCCACTGCTTTGCGATAATTTGAAGCAACTCGGTTGCCGATCCAGTTAGTATAATAAGTAGCCATCCCGAAATTAACAAGAAATACGTTAAAACCCTTGACAATGTGCCTGGCATTTCTGGTTTGTCCTTGATAGAAAATGCATAGGGTATCCAAGCCCAATTCAACGGCGTTACGAGCAAGAAGGAAACCACCTTCGGGAAATTCCTTGCGAATGCAAATATACCGACGTGAGCCTCGGTAAGATAAATAAGTATCAGAAACCTATCTAACATTTCTTTCCCCCAGAAGAATGCAGCGGTAAGGAGAAGGGGGGCAGAATATTGAAGCATACTTTTTAGATGTTTTTTGGAAAACTTTATACCCTTAGAATATAACATTACAAAAATGATTAATACTGGAAATGTACCAACAGCTAACAATGCATCAGCTTCAAAAACACCGCGTAATTCCCGCTTTAGAACAACTAGGAATAAAACCATTAAGCCAACCCTGACAACACCTTGTGTTACTGAGAAGATCGTATACGGTAAAGGTCTCTTTCTGCTTTGGAGCATAGCAAGGATGATAAAAGTTGGAGGGGTAAATACCGTGTATACCGAAAAGAGTTTTAGTATAGGAATCGCTTCCGGGATCTCTAAACCCATTATTCCGTTTGAAATAGGTATCCCTAAAAATGACATTACTTCAGGTAAAAAACTTGCGAAAGTAAATACTAATCCACCTACTATTAGAGATGTTAGAAAACTGAAAACGAATGCAGTAGAAACAATACTACGACGTTCTTTTTCAGTTTTTACTTTGTAGTAATCGGCAATTACCGCTTGATTGATTGCCAACAGGATGATGATTTGCAGAAAACCGTAAAGAGCCGTCAACATTGCTCTGCTTCCGAAACGATCAACTGTTAAATAGGCCGCAAAAAGTGGAGCCATAAGAACTAAAACTATCTGTCTAGTAGCACTTCCAACACCGTATATGATAGTATCTTTAGACAGCGATTTAAGATCTTTCAGTTTCATTGCTTCCTTTTAATCACTTCAGTAAAGAATAACCCAGCACGCATGGGGAATCTTAAATGTAATTGGCAGGATGTCAATGTAAAATCGAAGGATTATCAGTCTGGCCATTGACACGGTTTAATTAGCAGGTTATCATTAACAATGCGGCGTTACTCTCGTTATCTGCTGACACGTTATCTGAGTCTTCTGGTCCTTTCATGGGTGGTGCTTACGGGCATATTTCTGATGGATCAGTTATTCCTGATGTTCAATCTGATAATCACCAAGGGTGTGGAGCTCAGGCACGTTGCAGAGACCTTAGTTTACGTGCTGCCTTTTGTTATGGCAATGTCTGTACCTTTAGCTGCAATGGCCGGCGCTATGATGACCTTCGGCAAGATTGCCCAGGACAACGAAATCGTAGCCCTGCGTTCGGCAGGGGTAAGGTTATCCTCGGTCTTCACCCCTATTTTTCTTGCAACCCTGATTTTTTCGGTTCTGATGGTAGGCTTCAATCTTTACGTGGTTCCCGAGGCAAACCACCGCAGGCGTGAGATAATGGGCGACGTGGCCAGCAAGAATCCTACGGTAAGGTTGGAATCGGGTCGTTTCAACAGCGAATTCAGGGGGTATACCATCTACATCGGAGATATGAAGGAAAAACAGAATGCAATCTATGATATTATGGTTTCCGAGGACAAACCTCCGGTACCGACAATTATCACAGCTCCTTCAGGAAAGCTCATTACGACCCCTGACGAGAGGTACATGCAGATGATCCTGTATGACAGCGAAACTCACCAACAGATCGGCAACTCCTACCGGCGCATCAAATCCGACACCCAGGTAATCAATCTCGAGCTGAATACCGAATTAATCAGGAGGGAACGAAGCCACCGTAACGACAGGGAAAAAACCCTGGCTATCATGCTTGAAGAACTAGACACCAACAGGATTATGCTTGCAAGTTACACCGAAGAGCTTGAAGGTAAAGGCAGCGAAGATGTGGAAAAGGAGAAGATAGAGCGAAGGATTGAAAGCATCAAGGATAAAAACAGTCATCTGACTGTGGAGATAAACAAGGCGATTGCTATGGCTATCGCCGGCATACTTTTCGTATGCTTCGGTGCCGCTCTGGGCGGCAAGCTCAAACGTGGAGAAATAGGACTGGCAATAGTTCTTTCGCTAATCTTCTTTGCCTTTTACTATATCATGATTATCGGTTTGGAAAAGTACGCTAAATCCGGCAAGGTAGATGCGGGACTGGCAATGTGGATACCCAATCTGGTCTTCCTTCCGTTTACCGTAGAGGTGTTTGCAGAGGTTTTCTTTGAAAGGTCGCTCCTGTTAAAGAGGTGGCGGAGATGAAACGTTTCGATCGATTCCTGGCGACCGAGTTCCTGCTCTTCTCCCTTCTTGGATTGATATCTGTGATCCTGATCTACGACCTTATAAATCTGATAGAACGCATGAGTTATTTCCTCAGGTACGATGCCAAGGTTGTTGATATAGCCCTCTACTACTTCTACGATCTGCCGGCGACCATGGGACTTTTACTGCCGGTCGGTTTTGCCCTCGGCGTGTTCCTGGTCATCGGGAGATTGATAAGGTCAAACGAACTCCTGCCCTTGCTTGCCTCAGGTGTGAATATCTATCGTATATTCGCGGTATTCTTCGTCGTCTCCGTTATCGTCGCAGGTCTCGCCTTCCTGGAGGTTGAGTATATTTCGACCAGGGCCCGGGGAGAGTTCATAGATCACAAGGTGGCAAATATCGAGGGACGAAAACCCAGCAAGAAGAATTATCGCAATCATGTATTTTACCTTTCACAAGGAGGTCGCAGATACTATATCCGTCAGCTTCGGGTCTCCGACAGCCTCGCGAAGGACTGGGTGATATGGGAGTTAAGTCCTGAACGCAGGATCAAAAGAACCATCAAGATTCCGGTAGTCCGTTACACATCGGAAGGGGTCTGGCAGGGTGAATCGGTTGAGGTGCGCGATTTTACCGGTTCGGAGATGGATTATGTCAAGTATCCCGAAAGGCTCATGCCGGAGATCACAGAAACCCCGGCTGAACTCGGTGTTCGAAGAAAGAGTATAGAGGAGATGCGTTTGGGTGAACTCCGGGATTATATTCACAGGATGGAGCTTGCAGGCAGCAAGGTGGCGGAGGAACGCGTCGAGTATCACTTCCGGTTTTCATCACCTGTTATAGTAATCATCGTTACCATGATTGCCCTTGCCGCGGCTGCCCTGCTTCATAAGGGTAACATAACCCTGGGCATTGGCCTGGGACTACTTCTAAGTTTCCTTTTCTGGGGAGCCCTGCAGGCATCACGGGCGTTCGGGTATGCCTCGGTCCTGCCCCCCTGGCTGGCCGCATGGCTTCCGAATCTTATCTTCTCCGGCGTGATGGTGTTTTTACTCTGTAAAGTTAAAACCTGATTGGAGGTTGCTATGAGAAGAATCCTTGGATTTAAGTTAACCATACGATTATTTACTGCATGTGCCGTGATTGGAATGGCGGGTATAGCGGGTACCGGCTGCAAAAAAACCCCTACGCATTATGTGTATGAAGGAAAACCCGTCTCAATTGACAGCTTTACCCAGAGGGTAACCACCCTTGCAACCATCCCGGGTTCCGATGAACGGATAGCTATCGGATTTGCAGACAGCGTCTTCGGCGTCTGGGACATTCAAGCCCGTAAGATGGTCAAGGAGTTCAACCTGCACTCCCATATTATCAACGATCTCTCGGTTTCGACAGACGGAAAGCTTGCGGCAGCGGCCAGCGCAGACAAGATGTTCACCTTATCCGAGATCGAAACGGGCAAGCTGGTCGATTCGGCGTACATGATAAGCGGTCCGGCAATGACCCTCGATATGACCACTGATATGGCGTATCTTGCGGTCGGATATGGTGACGGGGCCATACACATCTGGAATCTGGATAAACACCGGCGTGACGCAAAGTTCACAGAACATGACGGGGTAATAACGAAAATCAGATTCAGACCCGGCAGCCATTTGATGTACAGTACCGCCCAGGATAGCTTCCTTTACATCACCAACGTCGAGGGCGGGGATTCTTCATCGAGGATGAAGCAGATGTACGGGTTCCATACGGCAATCGCCTTCTCCCCCGACGGCACTTTCTGTGCCACCGGGGGAACAGATAAGCTGGTCAAGCTGTGGAAGGTATTTCCCACCGATGGAAACGACTCCCTTTCTTCCCTGGGCTGGTATCAAAGCGACATGGACAGAATTCGCGACCTCGCCTTTTCTCCGGATGGAGCCCTCTTGGTAGCGGTAGATCATTCAGGTCAGGTTATCTTCTTCGAGCTATACGACGCATCGGATGAGCCCGAGAAACAGAATCGTTTTATTGCGGCAGGTGCGTTAGGCATCATCCTCAATGAGTTGGGGCGCTTCCGGGCGCACCCCGGATCCATAAGGACCTGTTCATTCTCCAATAACGGCAGGATGCTTTTCACCGCCGGAGACGACATGACCTTAAAAACCTGGGATGTTGAGGATATACTCACCCAGTTCGAGAAGAAGAAGACGGAGTTCGAGAAGCGGTAGACGAACGGTTATCAATGCATTGCGCCACAAACCGGGAATCATGAACGAAGTCCGTGTGGGACAGACGCTCGCGTTGCCTATATGTATTCGGGCACCCCGCGAGTTAACGAAGCGAGATAGTGGGGTGAATGATATCTAACGCCATAGCTGTTGAAGGATTGAAAAAACGTTTCGATGATGTTCAGGCGCTTTCAGGTATCAGCTTCAACGTAGGTAAGGGGGAGTTGTTCGGTTTCCTGGGTCCCAACGGCGCGGGCAAGACTACTACAATCAACGTACTTACCGGTCTGGCCCGTGCGGATGCAGGGACGGTAGTCATCGGCGGCATCGACTGCACACACAAGCCCAGAGCGGCTCAGCATCTGGTCGGCATCGTTCCGGATGAAAGCAACCTGTACCCCGAACTGACCGGGTTCGGCAACCTGTGCTTCTGCGCAGCCCTTTACGGAATGTCAATCAAGGAACGTAAGCAACGGGCGCAGAGGCTCTTGGCTGACTTCGGCCTTAGCAAGGCCGCGGACCGCAAGTTTGCCACCTATTCCAAGGGGATGAAACGCAAGCTTACCGTCGCCGCGGGTATCATCCACCGACCCCGGATACTGTTCCTTGACGAACCCACCACCGGCATAGACGTTGCATCGGCCCGGGGGCTGCGTCGGCTCATCGCCGAGTTGAACCGGGAAGGAATCACCATATTCCTGACCACCCACTACATCGAGGAGGCCGAGCGCCTGTGCGACCGCATCGCATTCATCGTGTCGGGCCGCATCGTTAAGACAGACTCGGTTGCCCATCTGCTTCAGCCCTTAAAGGGAAGGCACATCCTGGAGATCACCTTCTCCGGGGCGCGGGCAAGTATTAAACAAGAACTCTCAAGGGAATTCCCCGGACTGGATTTCGAGTTATCAAAACATGGCATCATCCGGGTCGAGGCAGGCGAGGAGATAAGGGTCGGGCCCCTGGTAAGGTTCCTGGAAGAGCAGGACGCAGAGGTTGCCGAGGCCCGCAAGGTCAGGCCTTCGCTGGAAGAAGTATTCATCAAGGTCACAGGCATCGAGGCCGAGGCGATGCGTGCAGAGAAGGAAAAGAAGGGGAAAGGCAGATGAGGCGCTGGCGGGCGTTCTTTGCTATCCTTGCAAAGGATATGCGAACCTACTACCTCAAGCCTCCCAACATAAGCTGGGGCATCGTTTTCCCCCTGGCATGGACCGCGATGTTCTTCTTGAGGTCGGGCAGCGGTCTGGGAAGCGTGCCTTCACTGCTTCCAGGTGTGGTGTCGGTAGCCATACTTTTCGGAACAACCTCCATGCTTGCCGTAACCGTAACCTTCGAGAAGAAGAACCGTTCCTTCCAGCGGCTTCTTTTGGCTCCCATCCCCTTCGAGCTGTTGATGCTCGCCAAGACCGGCGGTGCGATTCTTTTCGGAACGGCCAACGCCTTCGTCCCGGTAATAATCGCGGGATTCATTGTGGATTTGTCCGGGGTAGTCTGGATAGCCTTCGTACCCGCAGTCATACTCATAGCCATGAGCTCTGCATTTCTGGGTCTGTTCATTGCTGTCGCGGTCAGCGAGGTCTTCGAAGCCCAGACCTTCTCCAACTTCTTCCGCTTCCCCATGATCTTCTTGTGTGGATTATTCTTTCCCATAACTAAACTGCCGGTATTCATAAGGCCCCTTTCCTATGCGTTTCCCCTGACCTACGGCGCCGACGTTCTGCACGGGGCGGTGCAAGGCGAACACGAACTCCCTTATCTATTGGATTTTGGAGCGCTGGCCGCATTCTGCATCGTGCTGTTCGCAGCATCGCTTTGGAACATCAGACGGAAGTGGATACTTTAATGCTCCTTTTAGCTCTCCGATCCAAAAGATCGCAGAAGAAAAGAGGAGCCGATCAATAGGCCTGATGGATATTATTGATGGTGTGTTTCATGGGGCATATATTCTTGACAGATTCTAAATAACGAGCATAATACCATCTGTGACTGCCGATAAAACCGATACACCGGAACTGCTGGTCAGGGGTATATCCCTCATTTCTATGCGCGAATACGTCAAGACCCGGCTTGCAGGCAAGGATTTGGAGCAGTTCTTTACACGTTTCCCTGAATCAGAAGAGGAAACCATTGTTAATGCAAAGAAGGGAGACTGGTATCCATTCGTTATCCAGCGGCATATCAGGGAAAACGTTGCAAAATGGTTCAATCCTGAAAATCCTCGAAAGGCGGTTATGGACATGGTCGCCTTCACCGCCGATTACGAGATATCCGCTTTCCTTAAAGGCATCATCGGCATCCTTCCGGTACACATGGTTCTCCAGCAGTCGGCAAAGGTATTCGGCAAGTTCTATAACCCTGGAAAGATGGTCGCTGCAAGAAGGGGTGAAACCTCAGCAACCTTTGAGCTTACCGGATTTCCCGCAGACCCCCTCTTCTGTCCGGTAATAGACGCCTGGATCATTTCGGCAGGAAAGAACATGGGGCTGGATGTCAAGGTTAAAGAAACGGCCTGTATCCATAACGGTGATGACCTCTGCAGATGGGAAATAACCTGGAAGTAGTCACTCCTTATTTTTTCACAGCACAAACAAAGATCGCATAGGAATAGGTAGTCAGTTAACATATCCTTCCTTTTTTTTTGGGTCTTGTATAGTTGAATAACGAGGGTATACTGAGCAATGCATTGTCGCTCAGTGTATTCAGCGGATTTGACCTTACAAGAAATCAGGAGGATTTTCTTGGAAGCAAAATACGGCAAATATGTACGGTGTGATCATTG
>WJJO01000166.1 GCA_014729665.1 Caldifarciminota bacterium | reverse complement strand
TTACCTACCCCAACCCTTCGCAAGAGGTTCTGGATTACACGCGCGGGACTTACGTTGTATCGTTCGGTGAGTTACAACAAGATGAAACCGAGAGCCTGGTAAACGCCCTGGAGAGTCTTGAAGGGATGGTGTATGTGGAGCCTAATCGGGTGATTCATATTGAACCTACCGAACACGAGGATGCGCAGATATTCAATATGCCGGATACTTTTCCCTGGCCTTTTACGCCTAATGACCCGATGTTCAATCAGCAGTGGAACATGGAGATTACAAAGGCAAACTGGGCATGGAACGTTTCGACAGGTGAAGGGGTTAAGATTGGTTTCATTGATACAGGGATAGATCCGGACCACGAGGATTTAGAACCGAACATCGATTTTGAGCATTCTTACAACTTCCGCGCCGACAACACGAACATCAACGATACATATAATCACGGAACTTTAGTTTCTGGAATTGCAGCAGCGAAGATTGACAATGCTTTAGGGGTTGCAGGGTTTGCAGGCAATGCAGATATTTGTGTATTCAAGGGAGATGTCAACGGCGGCATTTATCCAAGTGCAGCTGCAGAAGCTCTTTATTACGCATCAGACAGTAGCATACTAATAATCAACATGAGTTTTGGGGATTATGGAGCTAGTGAAACTGAAAAAAATGCTGTGAACTACGCCTGGGATGCCGGATGTTTTATTTGTGCAGGTGCAGGTAATGATAATAAAAATGCCTCAAATTTTTATCCAGCAGCTTATGAACATGTAATGGCGGTTGGAGGAATTAACTCACAAGATGAACGCTGGGTAAAGGACGCTAGTATGGGTTCTAACTATGGCTCAAGTGTTCATGTATTTGCTCCAAGCGTAGGTGTGCCCACAACAAATAATGATGGAGCTTACGCAACAGGAGCCTATGGAACATCAATGTCAACCCCACATGTCGCAGGACTTGCTGCATTAATTTGGGAAGAATATCCAACTTGGACAAACCAGCAGGTTTGGGACAAAATAATCGAGAGTGCTGACACCATCACCATAGACAAGGGTAAGGTGCTGCGGATAAATGCAATGAAGGCCCTTGACATAGATTCCGTCGGTATCGCCGAACAGCCAACGCAGACAAGGGGTTTATACCCCTTGTCCCTCTCGACCATCGGGCGCGAGATAACCCTTTCATACTCGGTCCCTTCATCCACCCCCTACACCCTGAGCGTATACGACGTGTCCGGCAGGGAAGTGCATAACACCTCAGGCAACCTTTCCGGAGCAGGTCAGATTACCTGCACCCCTGAATTAACGCAGGGGGTGTACTTCTGGCAGGTTGAGACCGAGGCGGGTGAGGAAACGGGCAAGTTTGTGTTTGTGAGATGAATGCTAATCCCCTCCCCCTTAACGATTCTTTGAATCGTACCCCTCACACCGAGGAGGGGGAAATGAGAGAGGTTGCTATCAGAATAATATCCCCTCCCCTGGTGGGCGAGTGGGAAGGGGGGTAGTTTGAGCATACACGGCAACATTAAGAATTGCGGAAAATTCCCCTCCCCCTTACCCCCTCCGCCGAGGAGGGGGGAACAAAAGAGTGGGGATGCCATTATATTTTCCCCTCCCCTGGTGGACAAGGGGGAAGCTCGTTCCGAGCTTTGAGGGGAAGGGGTACGGATTACACTAAGTTGAAGTGCCGATGGAAAAACAGGAGAGGATGATGAGAGAAGTTGCTATTAAGATTAAATACCCTCCACCTTATCGATTCTCTGAATCGTACCACTCACACAAGGGAGGGGGAAACTAAAGAGTGGGGATGCCATTGTATTTTCCCCTTCCCTGGTGGAAGGGGACTAAGGGGAAGGGGAAGAAGTAATGAAACGTAAATTAGCGCCTTTAGCCAGAGCGTTAAGAAAAAATATGACCAAGGCTGAGGTAAAATTGTGGAGATGCCTAAGTCGAAAACAACTCGGAATTATATTCAGAAGACAGTACCCAATTGGAGATTATATAGTTGACTTTGTATCGTTTGATGCTAAATTAATAGTTGAAGTTGACGGTAGTCAGCACGTCGAATCTAAAACCGATGAAACCAGAGACGAATGGTTTGCTTCGCAAGGTTATAAGGTATTAAGATTCTGGAATAACGAGGTATTGAAAAATATAGATGGTGTTGTCAATCAGATAAAAAGGGAGGGTCTTGTATAGTTGAATAACGAGGGTATACTGAGCAATGCATTGTCGCTCAGTGTATTCAGCGGATTTGACCTTACAAGAAATCAGGAGGATTTTCTTGGAAGCAAAATACGGCAAATATGTACGGTGTGATCATTG
>WJJO01000165.1 GCA_014729665.1 Caldifarciminota bacterium | reverse complement strand
GGGATATGCAGCTCCTGTCCATCCGAATATACCTTTTCTACCTGAGGAAGATATCCCTCAAGGTAGGAATCCCTCTCGTCGAATTGCAAACTTGTTCTTTGTTCTTCCAAGTCTTTATTCAGCTCTTTATTACCGATAGCCCAGATCCTTTCCCACGATTCATTGGCGCTCAGGAGTCGTCCGTTCGGGGTCCTTACCGAAATACCCAGGGGGGAACGCTCAATAACAGCCCTGCTGAACTCCTCCGATTCGCGAAGGGCCTGCTCGAATTTCTTCCTTTCGGTAACGTCGGTTATCGAAATCAATACCTTGGAAAGGGTTTTCTCATGTCCGGGGGCAGCCGTAAACCTCAAATTGACGTAGATTACATCCCCTTTCAACGTAAGGTTTACGCCTTCTTCCACGAACGAGGTTTCACCCTTTGCGATGCGTACAAGCTCTTTTCTTACTAGATTGAATGATTCATCCGAAAAGATACTGTTAAAGGCTTCCAGGAGTTCATCTTTGGTTTTTGCTCCGTAAAGTTCCAGTGTGGTTCTGTTAACGTCCAATACCTTCACCAGGGATGCACATCTTATAACCTCCTCGGGATTTTCGATAAAATACTTATCGAAATACTTTATCCCCTTTCCGGAAAGTTCCTGCAAGTATGTCCTCACACCTGAGAGGTCCTCTTCCCACAGGGATATGGGTGAGTCCTCGAACAGACTGCGGTAACGTTCCTCAGATTCGCGCAGGGCTTCCTCGGCCTTCTTGCGGTCGGTTATGTCTCGTACGTACTCGATTATCCCCTGCATCTTGCCTGTGGTTACATCCACGAGAGGGAAGCTGTAAAGATCAAACCATCCGGTGGTTCCTCCATCCGACCCCAGTTTGGGAACGACCTCGTAGGTAGCCTGACCGGATTTAAGGGTCTTTCTTGCCGGACAGACCTCGCACGGTTCATCACGTCCGTAATAGAGTTCGTAACACTTCTTTCCGATAAGGGGCATCGCGTGACCGAACCAGTTTTCCATAGTGGAGTTGACCCTTATTATATTCATGTTCTTATCGAGGATACTCAACCCGTCCTGGATGCTTCCGAATATGCTTGAAAGGAAGCGTTCTCCTTCACGAAGAGCTTCCTCAATGCGCTTACGTTCGCTTATATCAACTATTATCCCGTCGTAATGAACCTTGCCCGATTCAGCGGTAATCTTCCTTGCGCTTATGGAGCCCCAGAAGGTGTTTCCGTTGCTGCGTTTGAGCTCCATCTCTACGTCAGATATAGAGTTATCTTTGTATAGATTGTCGGCTATATTTTGAATATCACTCAGGGGTGAATCCGATTTCGACTCCGAGATCATCTCCTTCTCTGAGGGATACCTGAGCATCTTAACCAGGGCGGGATTGGCGGCAAGTACCCTTCCTTCTTCATCGATGCGGAATACTCCGACCGGAACATTAGATTGAAGGGTGCGGTATCTTTCTTCAGAATCCTTCAAGGCCTCCTCGGCGGCCTTACGCTCGGTTACGTCCTCGTGCATTATGACCAGATTCTCGAATTCCCCGGATGGGTCGAAAATGGGAAAGGCTACACTCCTTACGCATATCCCCTCCTTACCATCCTTTTCCGATTTGAACCATAGATCCGGTATCCTGATTACCTTACCGTCCCTTGTTTTCCGGAGACGGTCAGCAAAACCCGCTTTTTTAAGAATCGGGTCTTCAAAAACGCAGTAGTTTCCTTTGGGTGGCGTTGAGCCGAAAAGATTCACGTACGCCTGATTGCCGCTGATGTAATGACCCTCTCGGTCATATATGGCTATAGCATAGGGATTCAATTCGATCATTTGCTTGAGGGTCGTTCGTTCCTTGCCGAGGGCTTCTTCTGCCCTCTTTTGTTCGGTAACATCCTCACCCGAACCAAGGGTGCCGGTGATATTGCCGTTTTCGTCTCTCAGAATGGAGTTATGCCACAGTATTAATCTCTCCTCACCATCCCTTGTCAGCACCGGACTTACCAGATGCTCCGGTGGTTTTCTTTCCCCACCCATCATCTCCTCGAAATCACCCCTTGTCTCTTTCCTTACCCTTCCGGGCACGAAGTTCTCGAACCAGTTCTTCCCGACTATCTCGGTCTCCTTAAAGCCTAATATGTCGCAGCCCTTCCTGTTTATGATTACCGTATTCTGAGCACGGTCGATAACGACGATCATTACACCGGCAATATCCAGATACATCTGGGCCTTGTCGCGTTCCTTGCGAAGGGCTTCTTCGGTTTGCTTACGCTCCCTTATGTCTCGGGCAAAGACCAGTACTGCCGGATGCCCCTCGTAATGGATAAGATCGGCGTTGAGTTCCGCTTCGAGGATAGTGCCGTCCGCCGCCTGCAGCTTCGTCTCGTACACATTGGAAACCTTCTCCCCGGCCAGACGCCTCTTGTATCGCTCGGTTAATTCATCTTTTACCTCCGGAGCCAGAAGGTCTGCAAACTGCATCTTTAATATATCTTCGGGTTTTGAGTAGCCGAGCATGCGAGCCGCCCCCTGGTTGGCAAAAACGAACCTGCCGTCCTGGATTATAACTATTCCGTCTATCGCCTGTTCCACGAACGAGCGGTACTTTTCCTCCGATTCCCTCAGGCGGCTGAACAGGTTAGAGTTAACGACCGCATCGGCAACCTGGTTGGCAAAGAGGCTGAAAAGTTCCAGATCGTGCTGGGTGAAGGTCTCCTCATTGAGACGAACCAGGCTCATTACCCCCCAGAGTTTGCCGTGTGCGAGCAGGGGAGCGGCCAGGATGGAATGGGCGCTTTCGTCGGTTCCGGGGATGCGAATTGCATCGGCGTTTTTGTGGGCTTGATTGGCAAGTAAAGGCTTGCGCCGGGAAGCCGCCTTACCGGTAATACCCTTCCCGACAGGTATCGGGTAGGCAAGACGGGCCTCACGGTCCGCCCGGACGGTCGTGGTTTGAGGGATAAGTTCGTCGGTTTCCTCTTCCAGTCGATAGATCGTGCAGCCCGAAGCGCCGATCAATCCCCCGGCCCTCTCCGCAATCTGCCCGATAACCTCTTCGGGATTAAGGCTGGCGGATACAGTAGTGGTGATGTCGAGGAGTTCGCTCAACTCTTCGCTTCTGCGTTTAATCTCGGTTTCAGCCCGTTTTCTTTCGGTGATATCCCTGACTATTCCCATCCCGGCATCCTGACCGCGGTATTTGATTATTGCGGTCGATATCTCAACATCCTTCAATCCCCCGTCCTTGCAGCGAAGCCTGGCCTCGTAGATCGAAGGAACCGACCGTCCGCCCATCCGCAGCTTATAGCGCTTTGCAATCTGATCTGAACTCTTGGGTTCTAACAGATCTCCAAACCTCATCCCGACTATCTCCTCAACACCGTACCCCGATATTTTAGCCATGGCACGGTTAGTAAACTTACATACCTCTTCCTGGACTATCAGGAGGCCATCCCTGGCCTGTTCAACCAGGGTGGAGTACTTGAGTTCGGACTCACGAAGGGCCTCTTCTACCTGCTTTGGTTCAGTGACGCCACGCACAACGGTAACGATGCGTTTTACCTTCCCCTCCTTGTCCTTTACCGGTATCTTCCTGGTTTCTGTGATAATATCTTTTTTCCCTAAGGCGGTGGTTTCTTCGGTAAGCAAAGGTTTCCCCGTCTTCCAGACCTTCTGGTACTCCTTTGCAACCTTGTCGGGAAGGAAGGGAAAAACATCGAATACTGATTTCCCGATAATTTCGTCTATCTCTAATCCGTGATTGGCAGCCCAGAGCCTGAGGGCAAGATTATGCATCACTATCCTCATATCCTGGTCTATAACGTGAATCACATCGGCCATGGCATTAATTGTGGAGCGATACAGCTTTTCCGAAGACTGCAATTCGGACTGAGCACTCACCCGGTTCGTTACATCGATACAGCTTCCAACTGTAGCCGGTTGGCCCTGGTAGAGGATCCTGCGGGTGTAAACCTCGAGAAATCCAAACGAACCGTCTTTGCGCCTCATCTTGAAGGTGTAGTGGTGGGAGGTACCCTTGGTTTTTTTCATCTCCTCCACCTCTTCTGCTAGACGCTGTCTGTCATCGGGGGCAACAAGTTTTTCCGTATCAATATCTAAAAGTTCTTCCGATTTATATCCTGTAATGCGGCTCATCTGTTCATTGGCGTAAAGGAAGCGACCTTCCCTGTATATGTAGAAACCTATGAGTGAAGATTCCGTAATCGCCCGGTACATCTCCTCGGACTGTTCCAGGTGCATCTCTGCACGGCGTTGTTCTGTGATGTCGGAGTTTATCACCAAAAGACCTTCCATCCTGCCCTCACCGTCGAATAGGGGACTGGCACGTACCTGAAGTATCCTCAAACCCTTTTCCGGTACACGGAAGTCTATCTCGTCGAAGGAGAAACCCTCCTTGTCCTTAAGGGCTTTGTGCAGAGAAGCGCCGAGTCGATTCCTGTTCAGTTCCTTGAAAACGGTAAACACATTCTCTCCCAGTACGTCCGCCGCCTGTATGTCGAACCGGGCCTCCATCCCTTTATTCCATACCTTTATCCTGCCCTGGGTGTCAAGAACGTAGAGGGCGAGGCTGGATGCCTCCACTATGTTGCGGTTGAATTCCGACCAGTAGCGGAGTTCTTTTTCCATCCTGCGATGTTCGATTGCGGCACCCATTACACCGGCCGCCGTCTTCAAGACCCCAATCTCGGCAGACGACCACCTGCGGGGGGTTCTGCAGTCGTCAAAACCTACGAATCCCCACCATATGTCCCCGGTAAAGATGGGAACGACTGCAAGGGAAAGGATTTTTTGCGATGCCAGAAGCTTACGCTCGGATGCGGGGAACTTTTCAACCAGGCCGTAAACGGGTTTCCCCTCAGACATCAATTTTATCCAGCGGGAAAAACCTGCATCCTCATACGGCAGGTTCTTCAACCCGGGATTGTCAGCCTGCGCTTCAACGCCTTCCGCCGCCCACTCCCATAACTGACTCATCAGAAGGTCGCCCTCCTCATCCTCATGGTTCGAGAAAATATATACCCTGGATACCCCGACTGCCCTTCCCAGGATACTTAGAAAGCGGTCGAATCCCTTGTCGATATCCGATGAACGCAGTAGTATCGTGGCAGCCTCGGAGATCGCAGCCAATATCCTGTCGGAATGTTGGTCCCTTTCAAATTCCTCATCTATCCCTTTAAGTACGCTGTCGGCGTCGAGAAGCCGATGTATACTTGCAGCCATCACTACCTTCCCGTCCTCGTCGTACACCGGATACAGATTGGCCAGAACCCTTACGTGACGGCCGTCCCTGCGGTGCCCGGAAAGGGCGGCATTCTTGAAATCCTTTCCCGCAAATACCCGCCGGTTCAAATCGACGTAGGCTATCCCTATCAAATCCTTCGGCTTTTGACCCAGGGCCTGATCCCGGCTGTATCCGTAAAGTCCATCGGCGGCCTTGTTCCATTCGATGAGTACACCCTGCTCATCGGTTGCAAAGCAAGCCGTAGGCAGATGCCGGGTCAGTTCGGCAAATATCTGCCGGCTGTTCGTACCTGTCTCTTTAGCCTGATCCATAATACTAACAATAAATGATAAGCATACTTAGCCGTACGTCAAGCCGGTTGGAGGGCGGCAGTGGGTAAAGAAACGGCTAAGATACCTGAATCAAAGAGTTTGAAAAGATTCAAAAAATGACTAGTTACGAGTAACGCTTAAATAACTTGACAAATAAACAGACAGTGTTTATAATCACAAAATAGAGAATCGGATGATTGAGGCGAGGAACGCCGATGGGCGGTTCTTCGCCTTTTCTTTGGGCATGGGTTTTTCAGTATGGGTCGGGAAACCGAACAAAGGAGGCTTTTTGTGAAAAAGCACATCATCCTGCTGTTAGCCCTCGCAGGGGCGCTGGCAGCGCAGAACTGGAGCGTTCAGCTCCTTCCACCCCCTCCGCAAAACGTATTCATACACGAACTATGGAAATGCAGAATCACCAATAACGAGAAGGAACCTGTAGAGGTTACGCTTACAGGCTGGGCAACGGAAAGCGGCAAGGAGATAGCCCGGGGAACGAGTAATCCCATCACCATCCCTCCCGGAGGCAAGATGGTTACCTCTGCAGACATTACCGGCGGCAAATGGGATTACGATTCCAAGTACGAGCCTTACGCCCTTGAAGGACGCCCCCTGCCAAGGGGAGAATATAAGTACTGCATCCGGGTAGACAGGGCTTCTGACGGACAGATGCTGGCCCAGGACTGCGAGGATTTCGAGGTAGGCGGCAAGATTACCCCGCCAAAGCTGATTTCCCCGAGGAAATTTGATGAAATCAAGGAAGGCAGACCGAACTTTAGCTGGACACCGCTCATCCCGCCGCAGAAAGACGCAACCTATGAGATTAAGATAGTCGAGGTTAAAGAAGGCATGAGCGCTGAAGAAGCCATTGACGAAAGACCACTGGTTGAAGAGAAAGACCTTTCCACCACTACCCTTATGTATCCGGCATATGGCGACACGCTGGAGCCGGGCAACGAATACGCCTGGCAGGTTAAGGCTGTGGTTGATGATGAGATTGTTGGTGAAAGTGAGGTTTGGACGTTTGCGTATTCTCCAACACGTGATTATGAAGAACAACAAATATTTAAGGCCAATTGGCCTCATATTGCGGTTCAGGAGTACTCCAGCAGTAAACCGATAACGAGATTTGAGGTTTCTGAACCTGACGATTCAGGCTACGTCTATCTAAGGGCGTATTCGAATGCGAGTTCAGGGGGAATACTGAAGAATTGGTACCCCCATACCGCCTTTCAGGAATTTCGTTTCCCTGAAGGCGAGTACCTGGTTGGTTTTGAGGTGCAAGGCCCGGATGATGAAGGTAACGTATATCTTCTGGCTGTTGGCAGTAACGGAACTAAGGG
>WJJO01000164.1 GCA_014729665.1 Caldifarciminota bacterium | reverse complement strand
TTTCTCCACGCATTACTCTCTCCATCTCAACCATTAGCCGCTCTCGATGCCTGATTATTGCTTCCTTCTCAGGTAAAGTCATATTCATATCCTCCTTGTCTCTAACTCTACCTGAGACGCAATTCATTGCAACCTACAAATTAGTTAAACCATTATTGTTCTAATGGGATTAAATACTAAGTCGCCTCAAAGTTTTCAATAAAAAATGAAGCGAAACCTGACCGTTTGCGATCTTTTTTCGCTCTGCGATAAAAGGAGCACATATTGTTGCGAGCGGGGTTCAAGCCCCGCTCGCGGGAGGGGTTGATGGTCAGGGGGAGGGGATTTCTCCCGCTCCCTTTGCGTTATTATAGGACGAGGATACCGGGCGTCAAGGTGGATTAGCCGACATCTTAGTTGGGGATAAAGGAAACGTATAGGTCTTGACAAGACGGGGATTTATCGTATTATAGGCGTGGATGGAAAGTAATCTTGGAGTGCGCGAGTTTCAGCGTTTGATAAAGGAAGAGTTCTTTCACAAGGATTCTACCCGTGGTCTTGCGAAGACATTTATTTGGTTTGCCGAAGAGGTTGGAGAACTGGCACGAGCGATTAGGCACGATGACAGAGGGCATCTGGAAGAGGAGTTTGCAGACGTATTTGCCTGGCTTTGTACCATGGCCAATCTTACCGGTATAGACCTTGAAGAAGTAGTTAGAAAAAAATATGCGGCAGGCTGTCCCCGATGCGGGAACAAGCCCTGTACGTGCAAAGAAGCCTTCAAATAGGAGGGGCTTTTGAAGTTACTTATACTAACGACTCTTCTTCTCTCCCAGGTCGAGGATGTACCCGCACCTGGGACAGATGTACCGCCACCTACACCTGCAGAATATCTGGATACCTGTGCTCTGGAACTAACAGCCATGAAAACCGAACTGGATGTTATGTCAGGTCTGGAAGGGGAACCACTCGACGATTCCTTTTCCACCCTGCTTGCCAAGCTTTCCCGGATCGAGAAGATAGTCAAGGAACTGAAGAAACCGCCACCACCCGAATCAATTCCACCCATTCAACCACCTGTGTCTTTGGAAGCTCAGGACAGCCTTCACGATGTAGGGAAGAACATAATACTGACCTGGGAGCTTTCACCCACAGATACCCTTCTCGATAGATACGTTATCTACCGCTCCGAGGAAGGAAAGAACGAGTTCCTGCAGGTAGGTGTTATGCCTCCGGGTTCCAAAAGGTTCGTAGATAATAATATGGACCGTGATCAAACCATCGAAGACGGAGAAGACGACATCGAGGATTTGAACCGGAACCTGAATAGTGCATTGAAAAGGCTTGCGACATTGAGGAGCAAGGCGGGAGACCTGTTAACTCACCTTCAGACCGAGGTTGATGGGTATGAACAGGTAGAACCGCTGGGTTCAGATGATATATCCGGCCTCATTGCCCTGCTTTTGGTCAGACAGGGGCGGACGGTCTGGGAACTGGAAAACAGGATTGGCGCTGCAAACTACGAGAAGGAACTGCTTCAGGAAAGCATCGATTCATTATGGAAAATCGTTCCAGATACATTGTCTTACGAATTGGATAAGATTAGAGGCAGTCTTGCCAATGCGGAAAAGCGACTGACCGGTATCATCACCGCCATCCAGGCAGGCGAACCACCGACCAAATCGGAACTGGCTGCCCTTCTCGACCCGCTTACGGACGAATTGGAAGAGCTTCGGGCTACGATGAACCTGACCGTGCTTATGGAAATCCACACCACCGTCCAGGGAATCAACTCCTACCAGGCTCAGGGTCAGTACTGGGCGTCTAATGTTTATGCGGTAGCCAATCAACTCGAGGTCGAAGACCTCAAGGCCTACGTTACCGAAAGGATAGCAAAAATTGAGCCTGCCATTGCAGATGCTGAAAAGAAGCTTCTTGACAATCGATTTCCATACGTGTACCGCGTTCACGCGGTTCGGGGCGAAAAGGAAGCCATATCCGGGGTTTCGAATTCGGTTGAGGCTAAGCCTTCGTTCTTCAACACACGCAGGATAAACGTTCTGGTCGCCATGGTAGTATTCTTTGCCCTGGTTACCGTGTTCATCTCCCAGGCCAGAAGGGGTAAGGAACTCTTCCTCCGCAGGATTGCAGGCCTGGAGGAGATAGACAACGCGGTAGGACGCGCTACCGAGATGGGCAGGCCTATCCTGTTCGTTCCAGGCCTTTCAGGCATACAAGATGTAGCTACAGTAGCCGCACTCAATATCCTTCAGGGGATTGCAAGGAAAGCGGCTCAGTACGATACGCCCCTCATCGTTCCCAATAAAGACCCAATCGTGTACACTGTTACACGCGAGATCGTGAAGGAGGCCTATTCCGACGTCGGACGACCCGACGCCTACAATCCTGACAGCACCTTTTATCTGAGTAGTAACCAGTTTGCCTACGTTTCGGGTGTTAATGGAATCATGCTTCGCGAGAAGCCGGCCGCCAACTTCTTCCTGGGGATGTTCTTTGCAGAATCCCTTATCCTTGCAGAAACAGGCTACATAGCGGGTGCTGTTCAGATTGCCGGTACCGATGCCGCGGCTCAATTGCCGTTCTTTATTACCGCCTGTGACTACACGTTGATTGGAGAAGAGTTATTTGCCGCCTCGGCATACATCTCCAAGGAACCAAACCTTATCGGGACGGTCAAGGCACAGGATTGGAGCAAGGTTATCATAATGGGCGTACTTATTATACTGACAATCGTGGCCGTGGTCGGGGCCGGCGCCTTTGCCACTAAAATCCTAAGTACGGTTTAAGGAGGCTGAGAATGAAACGCAGAATTCCACTTACAATCACCTTAGTTCTGGGTATTGTGATGATGGTTCAGTTCTTTATCCCGCACAAGGCCTCCCAGGATTTCTTCGAGTTCAGCAGGAGCTGGATACAGATAATGGTGCCTTTTGCCCTGGTTTTAGGCGTTGGCAGTTTCATATCCCATCACCTGCGCAAGATAAGGCACCGCAAGGAAGGCTGGTTCTACAGCCCTATTGCCCTGACAGCGCTGTTCGTGATGCTTGCCTGCGGTCTGCTCGGCACTATACTCAACGTAAGTTGGTTGCCGGTGGTAGTTTACGGACAGAAGATATCGTTGTTCGAATACCTTTTCCGCAACTTCTTCAACTACATGCTTGTTCCCCTGGGCGCTACTATGTTTTCGATACTCGCCTTCTACATAGCATCCGCGGCCTATCGGGCATTCCACGCCAAGAGTTTTACCTCTATCCTCCTTCTGGCTGCCGCATTCGTTATCATGCTGGCTATTATCTTCTACAACGTTATACCATTAGGAAACGTCGGTGAGTGGCTTCTCTCCGTACCTAACCTTGCAGCCAAGCGGGGCATACTCTTAGGTGTTGCCCTTGGTATGGTAGCTACGGCTTTGAAGATCATCTTAGGTATTGAACGCGGTTATCTTGGAGGCACGAAATGAAGTTCTGGGAAAGAGTCGCGAACATCGATAGACG
>WJJO01000163.1 GCA_014729665.1 Caldifarciminota bacterium | reverse complement strand
TTTCTCCACGCATTACTCTCTCCATCTCAACCATTAGCCGCTCTCGATGCCTGATTATTGCTTCCTTCTCAGGTAAAGTCATATTCATATCCTCCTTGTCTCTAACTCTACCTGAGACGCAATTCATTGCAACCTACATATTATACATTAGATCAATCGAGCATGTGGCGTTGTGGCGTAGCGACGTTGAAAAAGGAGGCAGAGATGAAAGTAACCCTTCGATTTATATCCACAATAATCCTTTTAGTAACTTGTTTGAATGCCGGTTGGGTTAAAACCTACGGCGGCAACAAAGATGAACGGGGTAGTTCAGCCGTACAAACATCGGATGGCGGTTACATTATTACCGGATGGACATACTCCTTCGGTACCGGTAATAGTGATGTTTACCTTATCAAGACCGATGCTTCGGGCGATAGTGTCTGGGTCAAAACCTACGGCGGCAGCGGCTGGGATGGGTGTCGCACTGTGCAGCAAACCTCGGACGGCGGTTACATAATCGCCGGAGAGACAGAATCGTTCGGTGATGAGATGTTTGATGTCTATCTCATCAAGACCGATGCTTTAGGTGATACCGTCTGGACAAGAACCTACGGTGGTGAATCCTACGATATTGCTAATTCAGTCGAGGAGACCTCGGATGGCGGCTACATTATCGCTGGCCGTACAAACTCCTTCGGCGCTGGCTTTAAAGATTTCTACCTCATCAAAACAGACGATTCAGGCGATACCGTCTGGACTGTAACCTACGGCACCGAAGACTGGGACGATAGGTTTTTTTCGGTTCAAGAGACCTCGGACGGTAGCTACATCTGTGCAGGATATACAGGGAACATCAGCGCAAGTTCAGATGATATCTGTCTTGTTAAGTTCAATGCTTCAGGTGATACCGTCTGGTCCAGAACCTATGGTGGGAAAACAAGCTATGATGAAGGTTTTTCGGTACGACAAACCTTTGATGGCGGCTATATCGTTACCGGACGGGCAACATCATTTGACGCTGATGGCCGTGATGCCTTCCTTATTAAAACAGATAGTTCGGGGGAAGCTGTTTGGATTAAAACTTATGGTGGTAGCGACGATGAACTTGGTAATTGTGTTAAACAGACCTCGGATAGCGGTTACATTATAACCGGATGGACCTCATCATTCGGTGCAGGCGGAAGTGATATCTACCTTGTGAAAACCGATGCTTCGGGTGATACTGCATGGACCAGGGTCTACGGCGGAGAGGACTTTGATTATGGACTTTCAGTTCAACAGACCTCGGATGGCGGCTACATTATCGCCGGAGAAACAGAATCCTTCGGTGCTGGAGGGATTGACATCTACCTTCTCAAAACCGATTCCCTCGGGCTTCTGGCGGTTGAGGAACCTGCAACACCCGAAACCCACCCCACCTTCGAGATTGTTACCAGTATAGGTTCCCAAATTCAGCTGGCATCTTATAGTCAAGAAAATCAGATACTTAACATCTTCGATGCATCGGGTAGACTCGTCGACGAACTGCTTATCGATGGTCCGGGTACCACAAGCTGGGGTGATGGTTTCACCCCGGGAGTCTATTTCATCCGGGAGATGGGCGGGGTTGCACCTGCCCAGAAGGTGGTATTGGTCAACTAATCCCCATTTTATTCCCACTTACTAAGGGGGACTGATTTACATCACCCTTCTTAAATGGAGATGACCGAAGGGCGGGGGTGGTGAAATTCAATCTGTGTTAATCCGTGCACAGATTTCGCTGATTGAATAAAAACGGAAAAGGCCGGGTTCAACCGGCCTTTCTCTTTAATCTGTGACATCTGCGTCATCTGCGGATCATTCATCGTCTACCAGGGTAGAAGTGTCGCCTATCTCCTCGCCCCATTCCTTGGCGCGGAGCACGCGGCGCATTATCTTGCCCGATCTCGTTTTTGGAAGCGAGGATACGAACTCTATCTCCTGGGGCATGGCCAGGGGGGAGAGCTTCTTGCGGATGAAGTTCATGATGGAAAGCTCCAGCTCGTCCGAGGGCTCGTTGCCCGGCTTCAGTGACACGAATGCCTTGACCACTTCCATGTTTATCTCGTCAGGTTTTCCCACCGCCGCACTTTCCGCCACCGCCGGATGCTCCAGAAGCGCCGACTCTATCTCGAACGGACCGACAAGATGTCCGCCGGTATTGATTACGTCGTCGTCGCGGCCCACGAACCAGTAGTAGCCGTCCTTGTCGATAGACGCCCTGTCGCCGCACACGTACCAGCCCTTGATGAACTTGGAGTCGTAGATATCTTTCTTCTTCCAGTAGGCGCGGAACATGGAGGGCCAGCCCGGTTTGAGCGCGATGAGCCCCACCTTGCCCGGCTCGGTTACGGGTTCGTGGGTCTTCAGATCGAGTACGGTTGCCTGTATGCCCGGGAAGGGCTTGCCCATCGAACCCGGCTTGATCTCCATGCCCGGGTAGTTTGTTATGACCATTGCTCCGGTCTCTGTCTGCCAGAAGGTGTCGTGGAAGGGAAGTCCGTAGGCCTCCTCCGACCAGATGACCGCTTCCGCGTTTAAGGGTTCACCTACTGAGCAGAGGTGTCTGAGTGATGACATGTCGAACTTCTTAACCACTTCCTTGCCCTGCTTCATGAGCATGCGGATGGCTGTGGGAGCCGAATACCAGACCGTTACCTTGTGGTCGGCAATGAACTTGTACCAGCGTTCGGCTGTGAAACCCGCGTCCAGTACGCATTGAGTGACGCCCAGGGACCACGGGCCGATGATCCCATATGACGTTCCTGTTACCCAGCCGGGATCGGCGGTGCACCAGTAAACATCGTCTTCCTTCAGATCCAGTACCCACTTGGAGGTTACGTGCTGGGAGAAGATGGAGGAGTGAACGTGGAGGGCACCCTTGGGCTGACCGGTTGTCCCCGAGGTGTAGTGGAGCACTGAGGGCGATTCCAGGTCGGCTGCAAAGCTTTCGAGTTTATCGACCTTGTCTGCTGATTCCAGGCTAAAGAGTACCTCGTAGTCCTCCATCTTTTTGGGTTCGCCTTCAACTATCACTACCTTTTCCAAAGCGGGCAGGTCATCCTTGATCTTGCGGAGTTTGAAGGCATGTTTCTTGGTGGTCAAGACGACCTTGGTTTCGGCATTCTCGAGTCTTGTCACCAGCGACTCCGGTCCGAATGCGGAAAATAAAGGCTGTGCAATTGCGCCCAGCTTGAGGATCCCAAGGAAGGAGATGTACAGGTCCGGAATCTTATCCATGAAGAGACAGACCCGATCGCCTTTTTCGATGCCGATACTCTTGAGATACTCGGCATATGTATTGGAAAGGATGCGGATGTCGTCGAACGTGTATTTCTTTACCGTCCCGTCCATACCTTCCCAGATAAGGGCCAGCTTCGAGCCCTTGCCCTGTTCGCAGATTCTGTCCGAGCAGTAGTACCCGATATTCAAGAAATCGCCTTCTTTGTATCCCAGTATCTCGCGCGCCTGGGACCAGTCGAAGGTTTTGTATTTTTCTTCGTAATTGCCAATGTTAGTCATGTAATTGTTTCCTCCTTGATTTTTCACTTTGCTTGACTTATAAGAAAATCATTCATGAGAAGCGCAGAGAGTGCAACCCCACCTAATTTACACACTTCCTTATGCATCATAGATTTACTTGGTATCCATACTACACCATCCAAAACTGCCACCCCTAAGGCTATTCCGAACCTACCTCTTGCAACCTTCATTGCTTCACGGAATTGATTGTTTTGATTTCCACCGTGAGTAGTTAAAAATTTAGCTTCTCCAATAATAAATGTATTCCTTGCTTTCGCAATAAAATCAGGTTTTTTCTCAAGTTTGATTCCGAATTTGGCTTCTGCA
>WJJO01000162.1 GCA_014729665.1 Caldifarciminota bacterium | reverse complement strand
TCGTGGACCGAGCTCAAGTCGGCGACCGTTAACGTGCTGGGTTTCCTTTCAGAAAAGGAAGAAAAGCCTGAATCCAAACCTAAGACTAAAACAAAAACTACCCAGAAGAAACCTGCATCCGCTGCCAAGAAGCCAAAGACCTCATGATGACACTGCTTACGGAATCCTGGGGTCTGAGAAAAGACCTTCCCTGCGTGTCAAGAAATCGCTAGGTTCGGACAGGTTCCGGTAATCGGCAAGGTTATTAAATAAACCATGAAAGGAGAAAACGTGGACAAAGAAACAAGAAAAGCTTACCTGGAAAAGCTCGAAGCTGAACTTAGGGAATGGGATGCAGAGGTGGAAAGACTGGATGCCAAGGTTGATCAGCTGAAGGCCGAAGACAAGATAGAATACAAGAAGCGGTTCGAAGACCTTCGCGAGAAAAGGGACGCGGTGGTTTCCAAACTCGGCGAACTCAAGGATGCGGGCGAAGACACCTGGGAGGATATCAAAAAAGGCGTAGAGGACTCCTGGAGCTCGGTAAAGGACGGGCTCAAGAGCTTCTGGGAAAGCCTGGGAGACTGATCTTTCTCGAAGAACACGGGGACGGAAGATATCCTCATGGTGCCCCGGCTGACGGCATACCGCTACCGGCTTACGGCTGACAGCTTACGGCTAAAGGACTCGTGACATTATCGTAGAAGACCCTACCCGGATGTTTTTTACCGTAGGTAAGAACTCCTAAAATCTCGGCGTAGCCGAGATTACCCCTTCAGTAAGGGAGGTGGCCGGAACAGCCGGAGGGATGCAATATGCAAAGTGTAGGGGCGGTTCATGAACCGCCCCTACCCCCCTTAGTAAGAGGGACGATGGGTGGGGTCTCCGCGAAGGTGCATAGCAGGTTTGTTTTTAACATTCAACGACTTTAATACTTTGGCAATTTGCCTGGGAAGGTCCCATGTTTTGTGAACCAAAGCTTACACAATTCACGATGCTTTTTACAGGTTGGTCGGTACTTTTCTTCCAAGTTTTCAATGTTAAATGCGTCAACAAGTGAACCAGCAGCCATTGCAGAAATCCGCACGAAATCCGAGAGGCAACTTCTGAATTTGAATTTATTTATCATTGGACCAACTTTTAGTAAACGATTCTTACCAACATCATCACCTAACAAACTATTAATTCCTATGTAAGTTGGATGAACACCTAACTCACAGAGTAGTTTGTACATATAGTCTATATTGGACGTATTGCCAACAGGAATTCCCGTACTCTCCTTTAGTAATTTCCTAATTTCATTTGGCCTAAACTCATTTTTTTCTTGGTTGTTTTCTGGATTTACGTTTTTCCATCTTTGTATTGAATCTCGATCTAAGGCGAATTTTGATAACAGTAATGCACATTCAAAAATATCTCTTTGAACCATTAAAGAAACCTGGTAGTAACCTGTTAAAAGTAAATCAAATGCTGCGGAATAATCGTTAAACAACCGAGCCGCTAAGCCACGTAATATGAGTTCATTTTCATTTTGATGTATTCGTTTTATTGCAATGAAATCAACAATATTCATTGAATCGTGTATAAGTTGAATATGTTCTTGCCAATCTGGTTGTTCAGCAATCATTACTATTGTTTTCTTTCTAGCTTCTTCTTGTTCCTCAAGAAGGTTAGATAGATTTTCTGGTAAAGGGAGAATAATTGACATTATTAAAACTCAGGAAGATTTTCTAAGTTATCCGCCTTTTTTGCATTCGTATCCGTTCTGATAAACTTCTCCCCATCGACTGTAATAATGTGTACTTCTGAACCCTTGCGCCATACCTTTTCGTCCTTATCCAAAAAAACAGTAATGAATGTGTAACCATTTTCAATTCTACTTACAACGGTACTACGACTTATTTCATACTCAGTAGCCCTTATGCCATCTTCTTGGTGAAGACAATAACGAACTTTCACGATTCTTTCGTGGTTTTCATCATATCGAACAGCTGATATAAGATAATCTGCCCATTTAGCCATACTTCACTCCTCGGTTTAAAATTAATATCTTATTATAGGTTATTATCATTTATTGTCAAGTTATTTGCATTTTATTGACTTTATCTCAGTAATATCAAATTCTCTAATGCTCTGATCGGTATTCAACCATCTGAGATACCCCCCCCCGGGGCCCCCTTGAAACCGCACACCACATCGTGAGGTGTTCATCCACTTGACAGATACTGTGCAATCCATATTATACCCCCATGAAATCCAAGGTATTCTTCCTTGCAGGTGAAGACGAAATCACCCTTAAAAAACGCTTCCCCGAACTCCTCGAACGCCTGATTGACAGGGAGTTTTCCGCTAACACATGGTCAGGCATCAAGGTCCACTTCGGCGAGAAGGGTAACGTTACATTCGTGCCCGCCGACTACTCGCGCATCACGGTAAAGTATCTAAAAGAGAAGGGAGCCAAGCCCTTCCTGTTCGAGACCAATACATTGTATCACGGTCAGAGGAGCAATACTGTAGACCACCTGAACCTTGCCGCCGAACACGGCTTCTCTCCATCCAGGCTGGGCGCGCCCGTGGTCATAGCCGACGGTATCCGCGGCGAGGGTTCGGCAATCGTGCCGGTATGCAAAAAGCACGTCGAAGAAGCCCACCTGGGCTCGATGGTGCCCGAGATACCTGTCCTGGTCGGCATAAGCCACTTCAAGGGCCACATGCTGACAGGCTTCGGCGCCACTATAAAGAACTTCTCGATGGGCACTGCGGCGCGCAAGGGCAAGCTCTTCATGCACTCCCTTTCCAAGCCGTGGATCGATAACGAGAAGTGCACCCAGTGCGGCGCATGCGCCGAGCAGTGCGCGGCAGAGGCGATTGTAAGGGACGGCGACGATTTCGTCATACTTAAAGACAAATGCACGGGGTGCGCCGAGTGTCTGGGCGTGTGCCCGGTGGGTGCTGTGAAGATTCACTGGGACGAGGCGTCTGAATCGGCATCCGAGAAGATGGCCGAATATGCACTTGCGGCCTGCGGGAAGAAACCCGGTTTTTACGTGAATTTCTTGATTAACATAACCAAAGACTGCGACTGCCTGGGCAAGAAGATGAAGCCTGTCACCGCGAACGTGGGCATCATAGCGTCCCGCGATCCGGTTGCGGCTGACCAGGCAGGCTTCGATCTGGTGGAAAAAACGATACGCTCGGCCCATCCCGACGTGAACCCCGAGGTTCAGCTCGCGCACGCCGAAAGGATAGGCCTTGGTAAAAGAGATTATGAAATGGAGGAGCTGTGATAAAGCTGCGTAGTTTGATAACCATAGGCATCATAGCCTTCGGCCTTGCGTTCCTCGGCCTGATATTGGAGCGAATCGCCGGCAACCCGCTGGAGGTTCTGGATAGACCCCTTCACAACGGCCTGGAGCGCGCAGGCCTCAAAGAGAATCATGACATCGTCCTCATCGATCTCGACGAGAACAGCACCCTTGCCCTTGGAGACAGGACCGACTGGCCGGCCCTGTGGCTGCCCCAGGTTCTTTCTCAACTTAAACAGGCAAAGATAGTAGCCGTAACCCTGCCCATATTCGAAGGTCTCAGTTCGCCCTTACCCGGTAAACTTGCCGAAGACTGGATTGCGGAAAACCAGGATTCTATCAAGAGATGGTTCCGCATGCCCATTACCTGGCCCCAGGAGGTGCTTATCGCCTTCTACAGGTACGCTGACACCGTCGGCTCGCAGAAGCTGGGTGAAACCCTGTTGGATGCAGGCAACGTCTTCTACGGGGTCAAGCTTCTGGACTTTGTCTACGTCAACCCGCCTACCGCCTTTACATTGAGTGTTCCGCGCAATCCTGCACTTCTGCGCAAAGCCACCGATATCGTACAGAAGAAGGATTTTCTGGAGCCGGTTTCGATGTATCATGCCAAGGGTATAGGTTACGTAGATGTCTTCTATAATAGGTACGGTCAGGTTAGAGAGGTTCCATTAATAGCCCTGGTCAACGATAAGTTCTACCCCTCTTTGGCCTTCAGGATGTATAAAGAACTTCTTGGGGAATCGGCAAGAGTGGACGTTACACCTGGAAACATGGTCAAGGTTGGAAAGAGGAAATTCCGTCTGGGAAATAAATACGCCTACCCCATACACTTCACCTCCGATCTTACCGAATACAAACGCTACACCGTGGGTGAAATACTTACCGGGGATGTTCCCGCCGATTCTCTTGCCGATAAAATCGTGTTCGTGGGCTCATCCTTCGACCCCTATTCGATGTCGGTATCGACTTCGGTCAACGGCAAGATGCCCCAGATGGTTCTTCAGGCAAACCTCTTGACGAACCTGATGAATAACGAGATGGCCACCCCGGCTTCGCTGGTGATTTCATTCGTTATCACGCTCATCTTTTCGGCTCTGGCCGCATTCGCAGTGATGCTTCCCTGGAGGAAATTCACCCTGCCCGGTCTGGTTGTTCTTCTCGGCATCCTTTTCGCTGTGGTTGCAACAACCAGTATCAACAGCGGAACCAGGATATCCTTCTTCACCCCCCTGGCCGCATCGGTCATATCACTAGTCGTCGCCTACTTCGTTTACGAAAAGCAGGAAGGCGCCCGTAATCGCTACATCAAACAGCTCGTTCATAATTACATACCAGCAGAACAGGAAGACGAGTATTTCGCGCGGTTCATGGATTTACCCTACCTGAAGATAGACCGCAACGGCGTGATAATGGCGGTGTATCTCTTGTTCAAGAAACAGGAGAAGAGCCTTCAGGAAGCCCACGTCAGCTTCGAGGAGTTCCGCAGGCAGATTCTGAATATCGCCCGCAAGTACGGGGGAATAAGGCTTTCATTTATTGGCAACTCCTGCCTATTCCTGTTCACCGGTGACAACGCCGGAAACAAGGCGTGCAAAGCCAGCCTGGAGGTAAGGCGCTTCTTTACCAACTTCGACGCCAAGTACAAAACCGAGGGTATCGGCGAGTTCAGGATAGGAATTGGTCTGGCCGAGGGTGAAACCCTGATAAGCACACTCGGCGACGTACCCCTGGTAGACTTCTCGGTGTTCGGTTCGGCTGTAGTCTGGGCAAGACAGTTAGCGCTTCTCAACTTCGAGCAGAAAACCAAGATTCTCATCACCGATAGGATTATCCCCCATCTTCCCTCCGAAGCGAAGGTAATAGAGCTGGGCGAACTTGAAATAGTCGAGGAAAAACAGGTTATTTACGAGTACAGGCATTGAGTCCATATCGTGTATCCCTGCCGGTCTACGAGGGACCGGTCGATCTGCTTCTCTACTTCGTCAAGCGGGATAAGCTCGATATCCTGGATATCCCCGTAGCAAGGCTGGCAGACGAATTCATAGCCTACGTTGAAACCATAAGGCCGGGCATAGACGAACTTTCACAGTTCCTTCTTATGGCCGCGGTACTCCTGAACTGGAAGATGCGCATACTGCTGCGGGAAAGCATCATAAGCGAAGAACACCCCGAAGAGCCGGTAACCCTGGCTCGTATCCTTGCCGACTTTGCCCGATACAAGGAAACCGCAGGTTTCCTGGAAGAGAGGAGAACCGATAACCTGCGCAGGTTTCCACGAGGGCATGAGGTTAAAATAGAGGCCTCGGGTAACCTGAAAGACCTTCTTAAAACCTTCGAGCTTCTCATAGAACGCAGGCGCCCCCAAAGACCGCTGACAATGAGCAGAGACGACTGGACTATAGAGGAGGCCACCGAATGGCTATCCGACACCCTGAAGCGGGAGGGAAAATTCCGCTTCTTCGATTCCATGAAAGAGAGGCGTTCGAGCGTATTCGACATGCTCGTGGTGTTCCTCGCGGTACTGGAACAGCTCAGGCTCAATAACGTCAGGGTAAACCAGCCCGAACCGTTCGCAGATTTTACGGTAGAGGCCGTCTCAGGCTGATAACCTGCCTGGACTCATAAGACTCCCGCACATGAAATGAAGCCGCTTGCGGAATGTATATAATTCCACAAAATTTAACCGGGCATATCCTCGGACTCCCCACGAAAGTGCGAAGCGGTTTTGTGGGGTTTTCTCAAAAGGCGATCATCAGGACGACGTGTACGGTTGCAAAGATAACTGCCAGTATGCCGCACGTCCTGTGCATCTTGATGTAGGACCTCTTCATCTTCGGTGCGAGTTGTTTCCTTAAAAGGCCGCCTATGAGTGTCCACAGGAAAAGCGCATAGGTGATTATTCCTAAGATCAGCACGAAGGTCGGGTGAAGTATGATGCTCAGTATGTTCACGGGAACCCCTAGAGCTCGATGTCGGCAGAGGCCCTTGAGGCGTGTTTGGTCGTGAAGTCGTCGGCTCCGTCGGGCCCGTAAGCGAAGATAACCTTATAGGTCTGACCTACGGCCAGGACTTTGTCGTTGTCATCCCCTGAGTCAAGTGGGATTGTGAAGCTAATGGTTGTGGAACCGTCCGCTTCGGAGCCATCTGCGTTGGCTACGTCGTCGGCACCTTCAAGATCGGTATCAGGTGTATGAGAGAAGTTACCGTCCCCGAACTCGTCTATAATCGTTACTTTTTCACCGTCGACGTAGCCTATAATGTAGTTTGCGTCCTTCATAGCGGTCGTCGGATCGAATCCGACCGCAACCCAGCCCGTGGTGGGTGCGGAGAGGATTACGTCTATGACCTCTCCTCTAGTCCTCCACTTGAAGGTGAAGTCGCCTACCACCTCTTCGCTGTAAGGTGCATCGGTAACCACGATGTATGCGGGCATAGTCAAGGTGTCTGCGTCGTTCTCGTTGGAGCAGACGAGTGTTACGTCGAAACTTCCGGTGTCTGCAAAGGTGTGGGTTGGATTCTGCTCGGTGGAGGTGCTGCCGTCGCCGAAATCCCAGGACCAGGAGGTTGGATCACCTGTCGATTCGTCGGTAAATGATACCTCCAGCGGTGGTGTCCCGGAGGTAACGTCAGCCGAAAACGCCGCCTCAGGCCCTTTGGTTGCGCATCCTGTGACCAGTAACGCCGCGATTATCAAAATGACAGCGAGTACTCTTTTCATATCACCCTCCACGATTATAAGGATTCAATCTTTGCAGAGGCCTTCTTCTTGTGATAGGAGGTGAAGTCGTCTGAGCTGCCGTATGCGAAAATGACCTTGTAGGAACCTCCGGGTTCGAGAACCTTGTCGTATTCATCTCCGGAGTCGAGCGGTATACTGAAGCTTATCTGGGTAACGCCGTCAGCCTCCGAGCCCGACTTGTTCTGGATGTTGTCCTCGCCGCCAAGTTCGGTATCCGGTTTGTGAGATGTAGCCGAGTTGCCGTACTCGTCGGCGATGACTGCATTGCCCTCGGCGACGTAGCCCATGATGAAGTCCGCACCCTTCATCATCGTTGTCGGAGCTATCCCCAGAGCTACCCATCCAGTGGTGGGCGCCGAGAGCTTGAAATGAACCGAACCGTTA
>WJJO01000161.1 GCA_014729665.1 Caldifarciminota bacterium | reverse complement strand
CCTACCGACAAAGGAAAACCCTTCCAGTTCACATACGGTAATCAGGTGGACACCTCACCGAGGTGGTCTCCGGACGGCTCGAAAATAGCCTTCCTTTCTAACAGGGCCGATCCTGAGAAACCGCCCGAGCTTTACATCATCCCCTTCACCGGAGGCGAAGCTCGTAAGCTGACCTCGCTTTCTGGATCGATTGCTCACTTCGAGTGGACTCCCGACGGCAGGAAGATAGGCATCATGTTCCGGAAGAAGGATAAGGAGGCCGAGGAGTTAGAGAAAGACCCGCAGAAGAAGAAGCTGGGTCCCAAGTCGTTCCACATAAAAAGGGTGCGATTCAAGGCCAACGGTGCAGGACTGCTACCTGCCGAAAGGTTTCACATCTGGATGGTAAATGCCAAATCGGGCAAGGCAAAACAGATTACCGGACTTGACAAAGAAGAAGCAATGGAATTCGACGAAATGGGTCCCTTTTTCTCCCCTGATGGGAGCCAGTTCCTGTTCTTGTCCAATAGGGCTGAAGATCCTGACCTTGAGCCTTATGCCGTGGAGATATACCGGATGCCTGTTAAGGGTAAGGAGTTTTCCAAGGTAGAAACCTTCTACGGTCAAAAAGGTAATCCCAGTTTTTCGGCTGATGGTGAATGGATCGCATTTATGGGTCGGGAAGGGGAAGGCAAGTGGTACAAACAGAATAGATTGTGGGTGGTTCATGCCGGAGGTAAAGGCAAGCCAAAATGTCTCACCGCAGGTAACGATTTCAACGTCTCGGCTTGGGTCATCGGCGATGTGGTTGGACATACGGAGATGTCTCCTCCAACCTGGACACCCGACTCCAAGCGTATCTACTTCCAGGTTGCCCATCACGGCAAGACAATGCTTATGTCGGCCAACCTCCAGGGAAACATAGAGGAAATCATTGATAAGAAAGGGGTGGTAGGTTCCTTTCAGTTTTCACCAGATCACTCGATGCTGTCCTACCTCTACTCTAATCTTAAGAATCCAGGCGATATCTGGATTAAGGATATCCAATCCGGTAAAACCAGGCAGATCACTTCGGTCAATGAGAAGCTTCTGGGTTCCATCGACCTGGGTAAAATCGAAGAGGTGTGGTTCGACGATGCAGACAAGTCGATGAAGCTTCACGGCTGGATTCTCAAGCCTCCCGGATTCTCTGCAAAGAAGAAATATCCGTCTATCCTCGAGATACACGGCGGTCCTCGAGTCCCTTACGGATTTGTATTCATGCACGAGTTTTACTATCTGGCGGCCCAGGGATACGTCGTGTACTTCTCGAACCCGAGGGGAGGACAGGGCTACGGCGAGAAACACGCAAAGGCCATATGGAACGACTGGGGCGGTGCAGATTATCGGGACATAATGGCATGGACAGACTGCTTATCGAGGAAACCCTACATAGACAACAAGAAGATGGGTGTAACCGGGGGTTCTTACGGCGGTTATATGACCAACTGGATAATCGGGCATACAACGAGATTCGCGGCGGCCGTTACCCAGCGTTCGGTATCGAATCTTGTCTCGATGTGGGGTTCTTCGGACGGAAACTGGGTATTCCAGTACGAGTTCGGCGAAAAGCCACCTTTCGAGGATATCGAGAACTACTGGCGTCAGTCGCCCATAAAGTATATCGGAAACGCCCAAACCCCGACCCTTGTCATCCACTCCGAGAACGATTTCCGGTGCGATACCGAGCAGGGAGAACAGGTCTTCGTCGCCTTGAAGAAGCTGGGCGTACCTACGGAGATGGTCAGATACCCGGGAGAGTCGCACGAACTATCGCGCTCGGGCAGAACGGACCGACGCATAGACAGGCTGGGACACATACTGCGCTGGTTCGACATATACCTCAAGGGTAAAAAGGATACTGTGGAGAAGAAAAAGAAGAAGTAATGCAAGGGGATTAGGCACGAGACTCGTTATAGAGTAAGCGTCTTGTCCTTGAATAGTATTTCAGATACGTATCTTGCCTATTGACAACACCTGCTAAGGGCCTATACTTTTCCAGGACATAAACGTGAAGGAGGCGTTCATGAAAAAGTCCTTAGTTTTTCTTTTAACAATCATGGTTACGCTGCCGGTTCAGGCGGGATGGATAAAAGCCTACGGCACAGAGATGGATGAAATAGGACAAGTGGTCGAGCAAACTACCGACGGAGGTTATTTAATTACAGGCGCAACTGAATCTTCCGGTGCAGGAGGTTTTGATGCCTGGATTGTTAAAACTGACGATGTAGGCGACATCAAGTGGACAAAAACATACGGCGGTATGGATCATGATATGGCTGAGAGTGTACAGCAAACTGATGATGGTGGGTACATCATAACTGGTTTCAAAAATGGATACGATTACTATGATTGGATGATACCCGAGGATTTATGGCTTATTAAAACCGACGCAAACGGAGATACACTATGGACAAAAACATACGGTGTAGAAGGTACATCCGATATCGGTTTTTGCGTCAGACAAACATCAGACGGCGGATATATAATCTCTTGTGGTATGGACTTTTCTCAGGTAACACACGATGCTATCGCTGTAATGAAAACAGACGCCTCAGGTGACAGTTTATGGACTTATCGAGCCGCGGCAAGCACTTACGATGTTAAGGAAATATCAGACGGCAACTACATTGTTACCGGAAGCACTTATTATGGTGCGTTGTTTTTATTAAAAATCAAACCAGATGGTACTATCGAATGGGAAAAAAACTACGAAGGTTCAGATGAAGAGTCTTATTCTGGGTATTGTATTCAAGAGGTATCAGGTAATGGATTTATTATCTCAGGTACACATGGTGGATCTGAAGGAGAGGATATATTACTCGCCAGAGTCAACTCGGAAGGAGATACGGTATGGACTAGAACTTATGGTGAAAATCCACAATACGATAGAGCAAACTGGGTGTTAACGGAATACGACGGAAACTACATATTTACTGGTTCAACTGAAACCTGGGCTTCTGCAGGTACCGATCTCTTTATTATCAAAACCGATTCAGCCGGCAACATCGACGCTGTATTAGAAAACCCGATAACCGATCTGGATTTTGAGATACTTACTACTGTAGGCAACCAGATAGTGCTTCTTATGTATTCAGATAGACCGGAAGGTATCTCTCTGGAGGTCTTCGACGCCTCGGGCCGCATGGTCGACGAGATAAGAAGTCTGAGTTCGAGTGGTACCGTAAGCTGGGGTCAAAACCATACGCCCGGCGTCTACTTCATCAAGGAGATTTCGGACAAACCCCTGACCGCTCAAAAGGTGATACTCGTCAGATAGAATCTTAAAACCAAGTTCAAGGCCAGCTAAAAGCTGGCCTTCTTATTACTGCGAACTTCCCGTCTCAGACGGTAAGTAGCATTACTTATCCTTCTCTTCCTTCAAGTACTCGTGCATTAAAGCTAGGCGTTTTTTAACCTTCCCGAATACCTCTATGGAGTTAACCCCTGTTAGCACCTCAATACCCTGCTCGATGGTCTCTACAGCGTAGATATGGAACTTTCCTTCTTCAACGGCGTCCAGAACCTCCTGACGAAGCATGAGATTGCTTACGTTAGGTGCAGGGATCATCACGCCCTGGTCACCCGTGAGTCCCTTAGCCTTGCACAGACTGAAGAAACCCTCTATCTTCTGGTTTGCCCCGCCTATGGGCTGAACTATGCCGTACTGGTTCACCGAACCGGTAACCGCTATCGACTGAGTCAAGGGCACACCTGAAAGGCTGGATAGAAGCGCGTATAGTTCGGTAGATGATGCGCTGTCGCCCTCTAACTCGTCGTAGAGCTGCTCGAACGTAAGGCTTGCAGATAATGGGAGCGAATGTTTACCTGCAAAGGTTCCGCCAAGGTATCCTGTGATAATGAGTACGCCCTTGTTGTGGATGGGACCGCTCATCCGTGTCTCGCGTTCTATCTGCAGAACACCTTTCTTTCCGAGCCAGGTACGGGCGGTTATCTTCACCGGCTTTCCGAACGAGTAGTCGCCCAGGGTCATGACCGTAAGTCCGTTTAATTCACCGACTTTTTTGCCTTCCACATCGATTAAAAGGGT
>WJJO01000160.1 GCA_014729665.1 Caldifarciminota bacterium | reverse complement strand
CGGGGGGCCGGTGACGACTGTCAAGGGGTTATGTGTACTGGACTTAAGTGCTTCTTCTTGTCGTTCATTAAGTGGCAACACCTCTATGTGTCCCCCTTCATACTCCTCAGAGATCGTTATTTTCCTCGAAGATAGCAGAGGGCCTATTGCTGTCTCCATAACGTTCTTACGCAAGGAATCAACCTTAACCAGTTTATCTAATTCAAGGAGTAACTTACGATTATAAATGCCCCATTCGCTACGAAATAAAATTGGCCGGTTTACCCAGCAATTACGGCATGAATGCCGATTTGGCAAGGTGTCAACCTTATCAGGGGTAAGTGTGCTAGGTTCAACCCCAAGACGTTTGAAAGCCGCTGCCGCTTCTAATCGTTTTTGAAATGAACCGAACGACCCTTCAAGTTCTTCCTGAATTACGCGTATTTCTTCGACTTCAATTCCTTGTTTTATGAAGAGATGGTAATTCAATTGTATTGCATTCCAATCAACAGGTCTCATTATGAAACCGTTTTCTTGGTCTACTTCAACCTCCACTTCCAAGAAAAAGAGGGGTGTGATGTAATCTTTGTTATCAATAAAGGTAGGATACCCGTAAAAGAACCTTTCTTTTTCACCAGCTTGTGCAATCCCTCTAGTGAGGAACTTTTTATCTAGCTTATCGTTAACTTCGAGGGAAACACTTGATGATACAGGATGGAAAAGCGGCTCTGTCTTGCCCCAAGGAGATATGAACGATTTTCGGTATCGGTCCAATGGTAAACTCAGTGACTGTAAGTCCTCTTCCTCTATACACCCTCGATAAAATCGAAGTAGCCTAAGGAAATCTTCAGGGCCATAATCACGATTTAAAGCACCTCCTGTTTGAGGTCGTCCTGATCCATTCATTAGCTCATATATAATATGTTTCCCTAACCTCTCGTCAACCCCTAACCCTCAACCTTCCAGTGGTTGGTGATGGTACCCGAGTCAATCTCGATGATGTAGCCGCGCAGGATGCCCTCGCCGTACTCGGAGCCGGGGTTGACCACCGGGGTGCGGCCAATCTTCTCGTGGCCGTAAGACTCGTGGATGTGCCCGTGCAGGCCGGATCATTTACTCATCCTCGAGGATGAACTTCAGTCGTTCTTCGGCGTCGGTAAATGTAACCGCGTTCGGATCGAACGCCTCTGGATCAAAGCCGCCGCCCAGCCATTCGAGCATCTCCTCATGCTCCTCATGGTTCTCGTCGCTTATCGCCTCAAGAAGTTCGACGTACTCATCGGGGCCGCCGCAATCTTCCGGCGGACAGGCCCTTTCACCTGCAATGCAGTCCGGGTAGTCGGCGCCTTCTTCGCGCGGCAGTATCTTCTCGAGCTTAATCTTATGTTCCCAGCCGTCCCCGAAGTCATACATATAGTCTACAGATGTACCGATCGTCGGACAGTATTTTGCTGTCTTTACCTTCCAACCCGGCAGGGTTTCTCTTCCAAATTCATCGTCCGGTATACCTATCCGGTGTGTGTCGCCGGAATCAGGGCCTTTAACCTCGAACTCGTGCAGATGTGTATCTGTCCAGCCCATGGCATCCTGAATAGCCACGTGGAGTTCCCAGAAGGTTGAATTTGCCGGTATCAGGATACGTCTCCATATCGGAGGTTTAATGTCTTTCAACGTAATCTTGAATTGATATATTTGTTCGCTTTTCATAGGTTCTCCTTTTTGTGAAAATACATCTAATCACAACCTGTGTCAACCTACCTGAGATTGCCGCGGTCACCTTCGGCTCCCTCACAATGACGTACGTCGTCCGCGGCGACGTTTTAGGAGTTTACTCCGTACCGTCGTCGCAAGCGTACTTCGCAAACTCCACCACTGAGATATCCAATATCAAACAGACCTGTGAAGTTTTGCGATCTGTGATCGGAAAACTTCTAAAATATCAGCCTTCGGCTGATATCAACCCTCCACCTTCCAGTGGTTGGTGATGGCGCCTTCGTCAATCTCGATGATGTAGCCGCGCAGGATGCCCTCGCCGTACTCGGAGCCGGGGTTGACCACCGGGGTCGAGCCTATCTTGTCGTGGCCGTAGGACTCGTGGATGTGCCCGTGCAGGCCGATAAGGGGCTGGTATTTCTCAACCGCCTCGAGCACTGCCTTCGAGCCTACGTGCACGAAGTTGACCTGGCCGGCCACGGTCACCGGTTTCTTGTTGGCGTCGAGCTCAGGAGCCAGGTCCAGCATGGTGCCGAAGGGCGGGGGGTGGA
The DNA here is from genome assembly GCA_014729665.1 of Caldifarciminota bacterium. Lineage (GTDB taxonomy): Bacteria > Hydrothermota > Tepidihabitantia > B3-TA06 > B3-TA06 > WJJO01. The sequence continues at coordinate 1,048 of WJJO01000160.1, read as the reverse complement.
AGTTGAATATCGATTGTCCAGGATCCGGGAGTTTTTTTACGAGCTTTTGGATACGTTTTGCCAGCTTTTTGTCCGGCTCCTCGCGCGGGGTATCCCAGGGGGTGGGATTCACGTAAGCTAAGCTTATAGTGGGGATACCGAGCACCTCGATCACGTCGTCCAGACACCATACGACACCTCTATCCCCGAAGGAGCGTATGACCTCATCCACCTCGAAATCGTCGTCGTTGCCGGGCATAACCACCGCATCTACTTTAGTCAGGTCCACGTTGTCTATGAGCATCTCCATCCACTGAGCCATGCGGTCTTTAATCATGGACATCATCAGCTCTTCCACCTGGGAGGGATTGTCCTGCAGTTCCTTTACGCGATCCTTGTCACATCTGAGGGTGTAGGCGCCCGCATCCATGATGCGCTGCTCCATCTCGTCCAGTTCCGAACCCTCTTGCAGGTTCCAGTTTCTGCCGAAATAGAAGGCGTTGTAGGTACCATCGGCTTGCTTGATTATAGGCACCAGGGATTTTCCGGTAAGGTCGCCGCATAAGAGCAGCGCGTCTACGTTGTACAACTCAGGTACTTTCAGCCACTTGCGCCAAACCGAGTTAGCGCCGTGCACGTCAACTGAGAAAAACGCTTTCTTGATAGAAACTCCTTTTCAAAAATAGTCAATTTCTTTTTCTCCTCCCCCTTAACGGCGGAGGAAGCCGTTCTATAGGAACGGCTGGTGGGGGTGTTACATAACCCCAAGCAGTAACTTAGTTTCTGCTCGGGGACCCCAAACGGGATTTAAAGTTGGTCTCTGCAGTCCATCATTCTCATTAAATTTTGATTCTTAGCGGGTTAGAGAACCCGCGCTCCACGCCTCGTTTTTATTCCTGCGATCTTTTTGACCTGCGGTCAAAAAGGAGCAATCTACTCCGGCGGTATCTGGGAGTAGATCTTCGAAACGTCTACCCCGTCCTTCTTGTTCCGCCACTGCTGGTAAAGGTATATTACCAGGCCGACCAGCATGACGCCCACGAACACCAGCATCACCGGGATGGAGAAT
>WJJO01000159.1 GCA_014729665.1 Caldifarciminota bacterium | reverse complement strand
GTATTAATGCGCGCTCTCCTTTCTTGGTTGCCTATCCGGATAACAGTATGGAAGATAGGGGGATTGTCAACTGATTTATCCTTAACCTGCGCCCCTGGCACAATCCCGGTTACGAGATAATCCTTTGTATCCGTGATGCGGACATATCCATACCGGGTTGACAAAGAGTCCCTTTGATGTAAACTGTTGTGATATGGGTTGGCATTGGCTTCCCGGTCAAAGAGACCGCTCGCAAAGATACTGGTTCAGAAGAAGGTTCTTTCCGCGACCGCGGTATACGAACCTGGGCTGGTTATTGCTTATATTCATCGCTGGTGCAGGTTTGTTATTCAGAATCCTAACCATTGAGTATGCATTGCTTTACCCCGAGATAAGACGGTTTTTATGGAATCTTGATTTCTCAGAGTGCGGTTTTGACAGGACGTTGGTTTCAGCCGAAGATGAAAGTATTGTCGGTGTCGAAGAACCTGAACGTTGGACTGCGGTTTTTCTGCACAAGCTCTACTGCTACAGCTCTCCGAACCGCTTCAGTTTCAGCGGTTTCCCTGGACCTGACATTATTAAATCAATGGAGCTTGAGATTCCCGAATACCTCGACCTGGAATGGGATACGCCCAAGATGTCCCAATCACCATCCATGTACGTTGCACCTCAAGGTCGAAGGATATACGTACTCGACAGTATTTATAATCCGGCTTTTTTTTTTAACCGTAACCGACACCATAAAAGCGCCGATTTACAGGATAAGGGATTATACCGTTAAGGTTTGGGAGATGAGAATACGACTTACGTTTCTCGATGAGGACGGTGTTTTACGAGATAGAGAGATAGCATTATTGATCTATTTTCAAAAGCCCTTCGAGAGATCTAATACTCGCCGGTGGACTCGGGTGCACCTTACACCATGGATCGATTCCGACTCGATACCTCCACCGATTCTTTACCTGATGGAGGGGGCGTACTCGGATGACGATGTCTGGTTTATTCTTCACGGATATCCTCGCAGGATGTAGGCTTTAACTAGACGTATTGTCACCCGGGAACGAAATCGCCTTCCAATCCGAATCCCTGCCGAGTGATCGGTTGATACCGCCCCCGGTCAGCTAGATTCGAATAATGCGGATTCGGTCCGTGCGAACCTTGAGGTAATACGCCATTGAAAGCGAAAGGAACGCCAGTCCGATCATCATGATGTGGTGCCAGATATTTAACATTATCATATTATAGTCAGAAGCGGCCGGTTTGCAAAGGACAACCGCCGATATCCGTTCCGACTACTTGACTATGCAGATAATCTCCCTACAATCCCCACTATGTCTGCGGTCATGATATTGGTATTCCTCGCCGGAGTTGTTTTTTCCTTTGCTGCGATACGCTTTGTTACCGCCGTCCGCAAGCTTGCCGCAGGCGGTCACGACACAAGGAGCCGCAACGCTGGAACAAACCAGGACAAGCCGCCTTTAGTATTCTGGACAGTAGCATCCCCTATACTTGCCGCGGCATTCGCAGCCCTTGTTATCTTAATCCTTTAATCTCACCTGCCCGTAACCCGGCTTCCGATTGGGCACAGTATCCGTCCATGGTCAATACATCGTTACCAGGATGGGTTAAGATACATTGAACCCCAGAGAACATAGAATACGCAGAGAAAATAAACCGAAGATTTTTCTCAAACCTCTGTGTCCTCTGTGCATTCCGGAGGCAACTTTGTCGCCTTCCTTCACTGAGAACTACGTCCACAGCTCAGGTGCCCTCTGTGTTGAATTAAAAAGGGGTTGGTCTGGTAACTGTATCCCCGCGCACAGACTTATCACGCTTGACAATTCATCTCAGATGAACATAATCGGTGCATAATCTAACAACTAAAACCAATGGAGGAGTCGTGAAACATACCAAAATCCTTTATACAATCATAGCGGCGCTGGTTCTACTACCATTTATCGTATCCGCAGAATCCACCAGCCAAACCTTTGATGCATCTGACTACGACAGGGTCGAGGTCGAAACCCTGCACGGCGATATATCGGCCGTTGCGGTGTCCGGAGACGAGATATCGATATCATTCGAGCATTCGCTGGGAGCAGGCGTAGAAAACGAAATCACCGAAGCCCTGTCAGGATTGCTGGAGATAGCTAAAACCTACGAAGGAAGCGAAGATGTGGATATAAACATCACCGAGGACAAGGTAAACCGGGTTCTTAAGGTCAGCGTAGAGACGATAGAGGAGGGCAACGAAGAGATAGAAGATATAGACATCAGTGTCTCCCTGCCCGCATCCATCTTCGTGAAACTGACCTCGACCAACGGGAACCTGTCAGTCGACGGCAGCCAGGCAGGCTTCGATTTGACAACTACCAACGGCAACGTAGCGATTGATAATACGGCAGGCCCGGGCGCCTTCGACGCCACGAACGGCAACGTTGAAATAGACAATCACGCAGGCGATCTGGACGGTAAAGCCAACAACGGAAAGATCACGGGCGAGATAGCAATGCCTGACCACAACGGAGAGTGCATACTCGAGACGGTTAACAGTGATATAGAGGTTTCGGTCCCCGTGAGTGTGGGGGCAACGGTATCGTTATCGAACGTACACGGCGCTTCGCAGATTACGGGACTTGACGTGAAAACAAAGAAGGAAGGAGACAAGACAATCAAGTACACCGGCGACGGCTCGGGCAGGATATACCTGGTAACGGTAAACGGCGACTTGATCTTGAAAGGAATGTAACAGAATCTGAATCGAACTAACCTTACCTGCCCCGGCACCTGGTCTTTTGCAACTCTTACACATCAACTTGACTATTACAAAACAAGACCTATTATTCTGACATGATTAATCCTGTTGATCGATGGTTGACGTGGTTTGTTATTTTATTGATTGCTCCGGTATCTTACCTTCTTATAGGATTGATAGTTTACCGGAACGTCGTGAAGAAAAAACCGGAATTGGATTGAAAGTAAAAAAAAAGGTATTTCCGGAATATCGTTCTTCTCCCTGTATTAATCATCGTTGCAGTATTGGACTTAGGTTTTATGTTTACAGTTCTTCCCTTCTGCCGTTGACATGATAACTCCAGCGGTATATTGGCGGTAGGTTGGGATTTCTAATAGTTCTCGGGGTCATCGACATATTTATCGGTGTAGTTTTTTATATTCAAGTGGTATAACATGCGAAAAGACCCGGAAGCGCTTGAGGCAGAAAAACTGCTCAGAAGGGAACGACATCTCATAAATTCGAAAGCAAGATATCTGTTCGGAGGCACCCTGGGGATTCTCGGGGGAGTTGGTTTGATAGTTTTAGCAGTCGTTTGCCGAAACCTCTAGTTCTAATGACAGTTTTTGATAAACTTATCGCTGTTGGAATGTGTTTCTTTATAGCGTTATGTTCGTTCTTCGGACCCTGGTTAATGCGATTCGGACTCAAGGGTTCACATAAATGGAAACACGGAACTTGGCCTTTTTGTAACAATCCAAAAGCAACCAGGGTGTTTACAATTATCAATTCCTGGATAGCATTCTTTGCTGGGATCTCTTCCCTAGTTGCCGGTATAGTACTACTATGTATCCCCTAGTCACGTATGCAGTAATTATCTTCAGTGCATTTTTGGCATTCACCCTGGGTTTTGATTCCCCGTCAATTCGCCAGGGTGAATACAAACGGAATATTCACATGCGTTCTTACGGGTTGTCCTTTATACCTTGCCGGCGTAAACGTCCACATTCTTGCAGCCTTGAGAGCTGCATCATCCAACTCGCTATAGCCTGAGCTTTTGACGACTGTTGCCTCTAAGACGTAACCGTCAGTGTCAAGCACTACCTCGATATAAACCGTTCCCTGATGATCTAAGACACGGGATGAGTCTGGGTATTCGGGATCTACCTGATTGACTGGCACGGGTTTAACTTCCAGTCTGAAATATGGTATCTCGAGTACCTCCTCAGACTCCATACCTTCCGTAATAGATACTGAGTCTTCTGGTTCGGTAGCTGGTTTTACTACCGGATTCAATACGTCTAAACCCATATTCCGATAGTCTTCGAACTTCTCCCCTGGAAAGAGAAACATGTATAGATATCTGTAACCCAGACTGTCTTTGATTTCGGCAATACGACTCATCTCGACTTCGTCGCCTGTTAATGCTATCCCTCTGTTTTTACTAAATTCAAGGGACTGCTCGGAGATATTATAGAACTCCTCGTAGACTGATGATATCTTTGTCAGGGAGAGGGTATCACCAAAGATTGAAACCAAATCATCCCGGGACGTTACGAAAAAGCAGGCAAATTCGTTTTTTTCTAGACGATGCTTGAAGGTATCAGCAGGGGGTAAAGTAAGCATTACTCTTGTTTCCGGAAGCATGCACGCCACTCCCAGGATTCTATCTTGCATGGCTGTATCCCTGCGGGTATAGGTCTCTAGATATTCCACGTTATTCCAGAACTCGTTAAAAGTAACACTACCATCTACAATCCAGGTTATGAATTCGGCGGGAAATCTCACGTAATCCAGGTAATAAGAACTGGGCAATTCGAAATCCCATTTATCAGATTCCCCCATTTGCCTGAGACTGTCGTAACGTTCGATTAATTCGGGAACCTCCTTGAGGTCTGCGGGAAAGCCATCGAACCTGATCTCACCAGGTGATATTTCCATGTAACGCCAATCACTGCAGCAAAGGTCATTTGTTATTCTGGCTCGTTCGATTTCCAGGATTTCCTTCCATCTAGTCAAACCTAGTAAAAATCTATCTTCCTTTACGAGTGTAATCGTTTCGACAGTATAGGGATACTTGAGCAGACCATAGTGCTGATGAGCCTTGTTGAATGATTGATATGAGTAGCCCATCGAATCGCAGACACTTGATACGTACCTTTTAAGTTTGTTCCGTATCGATATACTACCGAGCATATAGTCAAAAAGTAAATCGTGCCTGCTGTAAAGCACCTCCCGGCACTCGCGGTACTCCTCCAAAGTCATAGGGCTGGTGCAGCCCGATAGCAATAGTATTGCGAGCAACACAGGGGAACCTGTTTTCATAAAAAACCTCCTTCTCGTTGATCATAATCACCTACGCGGATAACAAGCTTACAGTCAGTGTACCAAGAAATCTTCAAATGTCAACTTGGGTTTACAAAATAGATTCGACAATATCGTCATAGTTGTGAACTGAAGATCAATCGACAATCCTCTCCCGCTTGACAAAACCCCGCATTCGTTTACAATAGATGCGAATTTAAAAGGTAGGAGGCAGCTTGCCAATACATATAATTGGACCAATCAAGATGACTTTGGCGATTTTGGGCCTGCTCATGAGCATCGCCTGGGTTGTAATCTGGGTTGTAGTTCTGTTCAAACGCTGGAATAAACCATTGTTGAGTTCAATCGTACTCGGATAGATAGGGTTGATTTTCATGCTGGCTATTGGAGCGGTCGCCTTGACAGGAAGCATAATGATGCTGATATCGGTTATCC
>WJJO01000158.1 GCA_014729665.1 Caldifarciminota bacterium | reverse complement strand
GTTGAAAACGATTACGGACTCCACTCCGGAGATAGCTAAAGAGGAGATAAGCTCGAAGATGAGATTCTGGTAAGTTTCTTCCGACATCCACATACCGCCCGGATAACCTGCCAGTGAAGATACCAGACCGTATGCGAGCGTGGGCAGGATTACAGCATCGAACTCGGGCGCGAGGTCGCAGGCCAGCTTTTCCGGGGCGATTACGTCGGTCCCTATAGGCCCCAGGTCGTGGGCCTCCATCGTTCCCACCGGCCAGAAGCATAATCCGGGTTCCTTTTCTGCAAACTGGTGAGTAGAAATCTCGAGTAACTTCACAAATTACCTCCAAGAGTTATTGATTTTAAGATAATAAGATGCGAACACCTTGCAGTCGTTCTCCTTACGGTATAAATTACAAGATTTATTTGAGATGTTCAGCTAAATTGAGGAACTCCTCGGCATGTCTTATCTGTTCTGATGCCTCTGTTCCTGACAACTCCGAGGTGCCTGAGTAATCACCAACATTACGTCTTTCGTGAGACTCAATGAGATATCGGTGATATTTCGCCTGAATCCGATCCGTTTTTACGAAATGTTTACCGAATGCCGCAATGACAGCGGAGTGTTTTGAAAAGTATAGATTTTCACCAAGCAAAAAGGCTAACGCAACGTAAAACATAGCGTAATATGATCGGGATATCGAAAAATCCCAGTAAGATTCCTTTGCTAGCAGACGGGCGGCATCAAGGCTGTCACGCGCCTTTTGCAGAAGTGCAGACTGATCAGGAGTCATACCGGAAGACCTTCACGACGAACGTTCATAAGTAGCGGATTCTGGCTGGTTTCGTAGTTTTCAGTTGAGGTAAAGACACAGGATACCACTACGTCGTATTTCAGGGATAAAGAGGATACAACCTCTGCTGTTCTAGCTATCTCCTCACCCGGATTCACCTGACCTGTAAGAACCACCATTACATCTATATCTGATTCCGGTTCGGCATCGTTGCGCGCTCTTGAGCCGAACAGAACCAATCTATCCAGCCGTTCGCCGTAGAGTTCGCTCAAAGCCTTCCGCAACTCTGTTAATATTTTTTTTTCTTCTACAATAGCTTAACCTCCGCAATAAGCGGTTTTCAAAAGAGTATAGTATTTCTGTATGTGGATGTCAAGATGACTCGATTTCAAAATTATTAGATGTTAAGATTCCAATCTTCAATCTTCTAATCGTAAGGTATCTCCTTTTGTTCCTGTACCTTTTCTGTCTTAACCTCCAGAGCCTTGATGTTATCACCGATACGGCCCAGACGTTTGGAAACCTCTTCATATTTCTTGGATGCGTTGCCGATGTGCGTACCAACCCTTTCCCACTCCTCTCGGGCTGAATCGAACTCCTTGGCCAGGCGGTTCAGGGTATCGAGAATCCTCTGCGCCTCTTTCTCGATGGCCAGGCCCCGCAGACCGAGGATGATGGTTTCCAGGAACTGATACAGGGTAGAGGGCGAAACAGGGAAAACCCTTACCCGGCGGAAGGAAACCATAAGTTCATCTATCCCTGAAAGACGGGAGTAGAGCTTCTCGGATGGGATATACATCAACGCGAAGTTCACCGTCCCCTCGTCAGGATTTATGTATTTCTTAACTTCATTTACCCGCGGACGCATGATCTTCTTGAAACTTGACTTGAACTTCTCCTCGGTGAGTTCCTCTGCGGCCATGCGCTGGAACTCCTCCAGCGGGAACTTGGAGTCTATAGGGATGATACGGTCTTCGGTTTTGATTACCGCATCTACAATCGTGCCGTCGCGGAACTTATACTGGAACGCGTAGTTTACGGAGGGCAGCACGTCCTTTATGAGTTCCTCGAGCAGCACCTCGCCGAACCCGCCCCTCACCTTTGGCGAGATAAGAAGCTCCTGGAAGGTAGAGATGGACTTGCCCACATCCTGCATCCCCTTGGCCGCCTGCTGCATTTCCCCCAGGTCCTTGCGGATGGCCCCGAACAGATTGGTGGTGGATTCCAGCCTTTTGTTAATCTCATCCAGGGTCTTGGCCTGGGCGGGGTTTTCGGCCAACGCCTCGAGTTTTATAAGTTTTTCCCTAATTGAGTCCTGCTGGACCTTCTCCTCGGCGCGCAGCTTTTCCTCCGTCTCGCGGGTACGTCGCTGGTCAGCAGACATGCGAAGCAGGATTACCACGAGAATGACTGCCAGTACTCCAACCGCACCCAGTGCTATGTAGACTCCAATCATGCAAACCTCCTCAAATTATATTTTATGATATTATACGCCTTGATGAGCTTCTCTTCAAGGAAAGCACGGATGAACGGCAGGCCTTCCATGACATCCAGATAGGGATTCAGGTAACCGGACCTGGCTGCGAACGCGAACGCCTGACGCGCCATGTACACAGGACAGCCCCTGAGATGGGCGCGGGGCTTGAGATTGCCTGCACGTGTGCAGTCGCCTACGAACAGAAGATTGGAGAGGTAATCGCTGGGGATCTCGCCCTGATAATCACCGACCACCACCCCCAGCTTGCGAGGCCGCTCCTGGGACGGCAGTTGCCCCAGCAGGCCGAACAACGCCTGGGCCGCGATGTTGACCTTCTCGGACTTACGCCAGTTGTTGTAATGATTCACGTAGTGGATTGATTCTGCCACGAATCCGATGCACCCTCCCTTACAGCGTCGTCCGCCGTGGGTCTTGCCCTCGAAGTAGCGGATATGTGGATTGAGCTGATTCACGTCACGTTCCTGGAATGCACCCTTACGAGCAGGCTTGATGTTATCGGGGTTGATGATTTCGATTTTTGACAGATCAACAGGACCCAGACCGCGTTGTGAAGCCAGTGCCAGATGCTCTATCTTCTCAGGAGCAAAACCCAGCAGCCATGCCGATACAGCGTCCGCTGCCACCGGGTTGCGCGCGGCAATGACCACGCCGACATCGACCGGATCAGGGCAACCTACACCGTTGATGCCGACGTTGATTGCGTCAACCAGGATGAGGTCGGGCGGGTAGGCGGCTACAGAGTCGACGATCTTTTCACCCAGATCGTAGTGATGACGGTGCAGGCGGATGGAGCGTTTGATTATCCCGATCATCAGCTTGCAGGCACAGGTTATATCGGTCTGGGAGTGCACTTTTAACTTGGGGAGGTATACCCTCAGACCGTCAACGAGCAGTTCTGACGGCAGTGGAAGGCGGCCGTGCACCTGTCCTCCTGGGATGGTTACCTTAACGTCATGTACCGCTTCAGCGAGATTAAAGAACCTGACACGCTCCTTTCTGCACAGCCGATTGTAGCCAGACCTGCGGTATACGAAACGCAGCGGTACAATTAACCCGCAGTCCTCGAATATGGTCTTATGCCTGACACCGACTGAAGAGAGTCCGCGGATCACCCCCCGTAAGAACTCGGGATGAGTGTAGGCGTGTTCGGCGTATCGGGGACCCATAACCATATTTGGCTTGAGGAAAGCGCGCGGCTTAGGTTTTATTCCGAGGATACTGATGGCTTTCCGGGTAAAATCCCGTATTTCACCTATATCGTATTTCTTGATCCTTTTAAGTATTACCTTTTCTTTATTCATAAAAAATTAACCACAGAGGCGCCGAGACACAGAGGCAAATCAAGATCAAAAAGAAAAACCGTACTAACTCTCACCTCGTACATTCTCTGAGAC
>WJJO01000157.1 GCA_014729665.1 Caldifarciminota bacterium | reverse complement strand
GGATTGATTACGAGTATATTGTGTATGAAGATGAAGGCCACGGATTTGCCAAGGAGGAAAACCGGCTTGAGTTCTACAACGCAGCCGAAAAATTCCTGGCAGAACATCTGGGCGGGAGGTATGAGGAATAACTTTTCCTCAACTACTTAGTATGCTTGCAGACCCTTATTCACCGGCAGATGACTGGGTTAATGACTTAATGCTTTAGAGAACTAAACAACGACACTCCATTAATTTCGTTATCCGTAAGTGACTTCGAAATCCTTGCCAACCAAGCGTCGCAGTACAATGTTGGAAATAAGCTGAATTTTCAATATCATCCCTTTAGACTCGTTTCCCTGATGCGCCAACGTTTGAAAGTAATAAAGACGGCAGGGACCTGGGATAAAAGCCCCTGCCGCTCCTTTGGTTTTGGCCCTTAGGAGGTCTGTTTAAGCCTCAGAGTCACCTCAGCTCTCCTCAGCACGCGTAAGCTAATACCTGTGTAAATATAAATGCAGTTCGATTATTACCTTCCTTCCAGTTGTTTCTTTCGGTGCTTGGTCAAGACTAAAAACAGTATCCATGCCCCGAGAGCAACCGCAAGATAACCTGTCATCGCTAAGATGGTAATCCAGTACATATTAGGATTACCTTCCTCGTAACCTGTAGCAGGAAGGCTGGCCATACCTATCAACGGTATACCCATCATTAGACCTATGCCAGAGCCGTAAACGGCATCTGATGCAGCCGAGGTCTTGAATTGCGGATCGACACCCCTCAGAAGGGCCATTCCGGTGGCTAATGTTCCGGTATGGGTTCCGAAAAAGGTTACGAAGTGTTCAACGTATGTTCTTGGCCAGACCTTGCGGGCAATTATCCATACGTATCCCATTGTTACGAGACCGCCGATGGTTGATACAATAAGTATGGGTGAAATATACGGACCGAGGACCTTTATATTGATTGCCGCAATCGAAGAAGCTATCATGAAGTCAATGGCCGTTCCCCCGATGTGCTGGAGAAGGTAGTTGTTCGTTCCCCTGTTCCCCTTGATTATCTTCTTATCTTCCAGTTTACGAATGAGTTTTCCGACCCCTGTACCTATTAATGCGCCGAAACCGAAATGGAATCCCCAGAGGATCTTTAGCATATTTTCACCAAAGGCACCCGGCACCACGTTTCTCATGAACCAGGATAAACCCTCAAGTGCCACGAGAAGAATGGCATATACGCTTCCGACCAGCATAAGTTGTGTAGTTAGTTTATCCACGGAGCGGGACATGCCGGAATAGTCTCTTTCTTTTTCTATAAAGAAGTGAGCCGGTTTGGTTTCGAGACCCGGCTCGGGTTCACCCATCCTCTTGCGCCGTCTCAAGAGGATATTCATCAACGGAACACCGACAATACAAGCCCACAGAAATCCGATCGTGGAAAAACTCAGACCCACCGAAGCACCGTGTGGAAATGCGGACTGTGTAGTTCCCGGGATGTTTATTGCAGACCATAACTTACCCATCTGACTGGCAAGTCCTGGTCCCTGGGCGAATCCGAAGGGAAGCAGGAAACCGAAGGATGGAAAGAGCTTCGGGAAGAAGGTCAGCATCAGGATAAGTGTCAGGCCCAATCCCACAAGACCCTGGATTGCGTAAGAAACAACCATATAAAAACCACCTGAGACCGCGGAACGGGTTCTGCCTCTGCCCTCACTGCTTTTTAACGCAAGGGCGATGAATGCTATCCCCATCAGGTGATAAACCAGGGTTATTAAGGTTCCGCTTTGCAGGGGCGCCATTGCCTCTGAAAACTCGCCGTGCACCCTTATGAATTCGGGGATAAGGTTGAATCCATTCGGACCCACAGCAAGGGCAAGGAATCCTGCGACAATGGCATCGGGTATCCTGAAACGTTTGAAGAAAGGAATGTAGCGTCTAATAACCGCAGCCAGCAGCAGAAAGACACCAATCAGACAGATGTCGATAATTAAACTCCATGACTCAAACATAAAACCTCCTTAAATTAGACTCCAAACAAAACCCTTGTCCACTACTTCTCCTGAGAAAACTTGGTCAGGTATCTGAATACGGGTCGAATGAACCAGATAAGGAATATGAGCGCTGCATAACCCGCCGGCAAGGCCAGGGCGATGAGGTATAGCTTAGGGTTACCGGTTCTGAATCCTTCTAAAGGCAGACCTGCCATCAGTATAAGCGGAAACGCAAGGGGCAAGGCGATTGCAGAACCGTACACCAGGTCCGATGCCGCCGAGGTCTGGAAATGCGGATCAACACCCCTCAGCAAGGCAAGGCCTGTGGCAACCGTCCCTGTATGATCGCCGAAGAATCCCACGAAATGCTCTACATAAGTCTTCGGCCAGACCTTCCTGACCGTGAACCACGTGTAGAATATTGTAACCAATCCACCTGCCGTAGTAATCACGAGTATCGGAACTATATATGCCTGCAAAACACTCAGATCTATCGCGGCAATGGAAGCTGCTATCATGAAATCTATGGCCGTGCCTCCCACGTGCTGGAGCAGTTTATTATCGGTAACCGGGAATTTTATAACCTTCCTATCCTCGAGCTTGTGAACTATCTTACCCACGAAGGTTGCAATGACCGCACCGAAAACGAACTGTATGCCCCAGAATATACCAACGACTGTATCGACCATACCTCCTTCACCTGAAGCCGGAGCCAGTAGTGCATGAATACTCCAGTCGAAGGTCCTCAGGATCAGGTAGGTCAAAAGGTAGCATCCTGCAATCAGCACTATCTGAGTGGTTATCCTGTCTACGAAATGTCCCTCGATATCCGGTTTACCTTCTCGGGTTTTTTCTATCTCAGGCACGGGAGGGGGTGGAGCAAAACCAGGTTCGGGCTCTTTCCTTCGACGGCGTCTTCGAACTAAAAGGTTCATCAGTGGAACACCTACAAAACATGCCCACAAGAATCCTATGGTTGAGAAGCTGAAGCCTACCGATAAGGCGGTAACTCGGTCCGGGAAAGGCAATAAGCCTGATTTGGCAAGGGTATCGAACCACTCACCTGCCATGGTTCCGGCCATCGGACCCTGGGCAAACCCGAAAGGCAGCAGGAATCCGAAGCCCGGGAACAAGTCGGGGAAGAAGGTCTTTGTTAGAATCAAGGTCGCACCGAGTCCGACAACACCCTGAATGCAGTATGATATCACGTTGTAGAAACCTGCAGATATTGCGGTGCGTCCCCTGCCCTTACGGTCATCTCGCTTGAGGGAAAGCGAGATAAAGCCTATAGCCAGCAGATGATAGACTATTCCCGCCAACGTGTCGGTATTCATCTGAGGAAGGGCGAGAACGCCTGAGGTAACCTCGGCAAGGGGATTTATTGCATATTTAGCACCTAAAGCCATTAAACCGGCGAGGATAGCATCGGGTATCCTGAGTTTCGTAAAACCGGGGATCGACTTCCTGATTATCCTGGCAAGGATAAAGAATATTACCAGATAGCCGACATGTATTACAAGGTTCCAGGGCTGCATCAATGCTCCTTTGCGTATTTGGTCATGAAGTGCCAGAAATAGGCGGATTGACCGAAGAAGGTGAACCGGTAGGCCATTCCCGGCATGTAGAACTCGAACTTATGATTCCATACAACGTTGGCGCCTGTCGTTTCGCGTAAGGAAACATCAAGGATAACCTTGCTGCGTCTTGTGCGAAAACGCCTGAATTTCAATCTGAAATCGGATGTCAGGACTGCGACACCTCTGCCCTTGTACCTGTAATGCCTGTCCCTTAGGGTTTCGGTCGATGCCGACCACATCCTAGCGGGTGCGCCGACCAGCTCCTTCACGCCTTTCTTTTTCAACCGGTCGAATATCCTTACGGTTTCTTTATCGTTCCAGTGCGCCCAGTCGATGTATTTCTTGAAATCCCTTGCCCCTTTGGCAAGGGGGTCGCCCGTTTTCTTTAGTTTGAATGTTCCGTTACCTCGGAACTCCCATTGCGCACCGCAGTGCTTGCAGCCAAGCATCCTCCTCGCAGAATGCAGAACGAAGAACTCCCGGCAGTGCGGGCAGATCCATAACCTCAGTTCAAGGCATTCGGCAACACGAGGATGATCGAAGTTGTGTTTCGTGACCTTCTCGTCTTCCAGTTCGCTGTAGAGCAGTTCAGCCTCAATCATCTGCTTTATCTGTACCGGATCACTTGGAATATCCTCGGGATTCTCGAAAAGATACCTGAAATCGAATATTATCCTGTTCCTTCTGGGGATGTTGGTCCAGCGTGGCCAGGATAGATAAGACCCCCTCTGCCTTACGCATATCACCGGAATCTTGAGTTTCTGAACCAGCCTCGGGATGGTTTCCTCAAGCGGGATTGTTTCTCCGTCCCAGTTACGTCTTCCTTCGGGGAATATACCGATAATCTCACCCCTTTTTATCGCCTCCAGGAGTCTGCGCATTGTTACAGAATCGGGTACGTCTTTAGTCTTCGGGATTCCCTTCAGCCAGTTCAAAAGGGTTCTCGTGATACTATAGCGGAAGTACTCGTCGGAAACAACGTAACGGATGGGCCGCGGGATAAAATCTGCAATCATGAAGGGATCAAGAAAGTGGGTGTGATTTGCAAGAAGGAAGGCCGGTTTTCCAGCGGGAGGAAAGTGCTTCTTACCTGTACTCTGTCCGTGAAAGAACCATCTTAACGGCGGACCTACGAATATCTTTATTAGCCACCAGAACAAATCCCTCCACAGGAATGAGAGTTTCGAAGACGCCATGGAATAGAAAACACAAAAATCGGTAAAAGTCAACCCCTTGACGGTTATTAGATTACGATACTAAAAAGTTAATGGAAGATACTATTGGGGAAATTATGTTTTACGTAAATTCGACTACACTATTAATCGCTATCAAGATGTATTTAGGGATTCTGCCTGTCTGTCGCATGCTTATTCCCAGAAAAGCTCGAATCTGAACAGGGGAGGTTTATGAGTGTCATCTGCCTGTGTGTTGACTACCGGATTCCTGAACTTCAGGGTTTCGATTGCGACTTTCATCCAGGACGATACCACGGGCGGGAAGTGTTCGTCGCACGGGAAGTCTGTAAGTTCTATCAGCGAACGGTTTTCTTCGAACTTAACTACACTCATCTTGCCGCGGTCGTAGTACTTTCTCCAGAGGGTTGCCGCATGATTCAGGACTGTTTCTTTTGATATAAAGCTGAACAGACTGCTCAGAAAACCCGAGAAGTCCCACGATGCCGTAACCAGACCCATGTCATAGATTACATCGGAAGGATCTCGAGGATTAATAGCGGCAATTATCACCTCCCTCAAAAGTCGCTGTGTCTCGAAAGGATACCATGCGCCCTTCCTGGCATTCATTATAGACTGTGCTTGCTCTTCAGGCAGTGTCGAGATTGCTTCTAGAGCCGCTTTTTCTCCTGCGGTTTCTGAAAGGTAGCGCTTGAATTGAATCAAGGTTATGCCGCGGGTTTTAATCCTTGCCCAGGGTAGTTCCTCCATCATGCCGGGATCATAACCGGGGTGGTGGTTTTGTCAATAGATAATTAGAAGCTGTACAGGCAATCCAGCATCTATGCTTCTTTATGTATCAGTCAATTGTTATGGGATATTTACATCGGAGAAAAAGGATAAAATCAGAAACGGCTGTGCTCTGTCTTTTCTTCCCTCTCGTAGTAGAGGTCTGCGATATTGTGCATCCTGTGGATTACGGTTTTGAGGATATGGCTTAGAACCGGATTGGAGTTTAGATTAGCCTCGAATGAAGCTTTATTGATTACAAGAAGTTCGGTCTCCTCAACCGCGGTTGCAGAAGCCATACGCGGCTTTTCGTCTATCAGAGCCGACTCCCCGAAGAAGGCGCCGTCGGTGAGGATAGATAGAACCTTTTCATGTTTACCGCGCTTTATGGTTATCTTTATCTTTCCTTTCCTGATGTAGTACATACAGTTTCCCTTGTCGCCTTCGTTATAAACAACCTCGCCTGATGACAGATTCATTTCATATTCGGAAAGATCTCTTTCCATCTATATCCTCATTTTCATTATCATAATTTTAGTGAATAACGATACGTGGTCAATCGGCAAAACACCTGATTCCAACACATAGGGTATTATTACGGATAAGCAAGTCTTTACTTTGCTGTTACTTAAGTCCGCCATAACCTTAACTAAGCAATTATCATGCCAGGTATTGCGTCTTTAAGTCTTTCAAAAAAGGTACTTAACAACTCAGGTTGAAAGTGCACGAGTATCCAGTATCCTGATAATCATAAAGGTGTACGGAATAAGTACACCTTACACCCCATGATTTTACGGGGTAAAACCATGGGGACCCCCTTTGCATATTTCTCCAGATGCCCTGAAAAAGCAGGACAAAAGCTATACATAAGTACCCCAATAATTATCCAAAAGTGATTCAAAAAGTATACAGAAGTTAGACAGGCATGTGACAGTCCGCATGCAACCCCCCGACCTTCGGTCACCCCCCTTACTAAGGGGGACTACTT
>WJJO01000156.1 GCA_014729665.1 Caldifarciminota bacterium | reverse complement strand
TACTCGATAAGATACTGGATTAATTCAACCAAGCAAAGAAATCGGTCAGGCTCGAAGATAAAGATAAACCGAATACGAGCAAATAAGATAACCCCGGATTAAGTTTTAATTCAATACCTAAAGTACATCACTATCATGGATAGTATATCATTTCGGTGTTGAGGTATAAGGTGACCGATCGTTAGTATACCGTTACCTGAACCTAACAATCTCACTTGACAATTATAACAAACAAATTAGTATCAATAGAATTAATCCAATCAAGGAGGAGTAAATGAAACCCTTGAATATCTCGCTGCTTTTCACATACGTTTTTATCATGGCTGGTTTGAATTGCCGGCAAGATTCTTTCGGTAATCTCATGGTTCGGTCAGAACCCCAAGGTGCCGAGATTATCCTGGATGACTCCACGACAGAGGAAACAACTGATGCGTTGATTAGTGATATAGATGAAGGAACATACGAACTGAAGCTTTTACTGGACGGTTTCGAGGAGTGGACCGATTACGTAGTTATCAAAGCCGATTCGACGGTTACCGTCGATGCAGAATTGAAACAACTTACGGGTGCACTTGAGGTTAAATCTCAACCTGAGGGGGCGGCTATCTGGCTCGATTCAGACAGCACGGGTCATCTAACCAATCATCTATTCTTCGGTCTAGCCCCAGGTTCGCACACCGTCGAATTATCAAAAGACGGTTATCCGTCCTGGGATACTACCGCTACCATAGTAGCCGATACGACCGTTACCGTGGGGATTGATTATAGTGAACTCAATCGTTTGCCCTTGATACCCGATGCACCTCAAGGCTTACACGAAGCTGTATTGGGCGTAGTTTGTGAGTTTTCCGTCTCCACAACCGATCCTGATGGAGATAAGGTTTCTTTCAAATTCGATTGGGGTGACGGGGACAGCACTGAATGGAGTGAACTCGTAAATAGCGGTACGACCTACTCAGACACACATACGTTCTCGGCTACAGGAACCTGGCCTGTAAGGGTCAAGGCTTCCGATCAGAACGGGGCAACCTCCGACTGGTCAAATACACACATGATCGAAATCAAACAGGCGAATTACTATTTCCTGGACGATTTCAACGACTACCCTCTTGGCGGCTATCCTGACTGGGATAATGTGAGTGCGGAAGATGGCGGAAGCGTGGAAATCAGCGATATCCACTTCGGTGAATCAGGTTTTAGCTGCAAGTTCACCGATCCAACCGAAGCTGCAATTGCCAGAATCGGTACGGTGGTTGCTGAAAAACAAAAGGCCGGAATAACGTTCATGTGGCGTATCCAACAGGTTGGTTTCTTTGGTTTCCGGGCGGTAGATAAAGACTGGTCAGGCACGTTCTACGACTGGGTAAGTCTCTATATCATTTTTGACGACGGCAGCCGGGGCTATACAGGATATATTTGCGTGGCCTCAGGCAGTACCGGGATTCCCCTATGCCCTTACACCCCGGGAGAATGGTACGAAATAAGGGCTGAATTCGATCAAACGGCCAGGTCGTTTGACGTATACGTCAACGGTGAACTTAAAGGCACCAACATGCCCTTCTACGGTTCACTGGCCGAACACGTCAATGAAATACATTTTATCGGCTTCAACAACCGAACCGCAGGCGAAGTCTACGTTGACGATGTTGGCCTTTACACCACCGATGAATCTAGTTATTCATACTATCCAGATAATACCATATTCAATACATGGCCTGCTCCCAACTCTTGCCATTTCAAGGCTCAATCTTCCTCCTCGGAATAAATGTCCGAAAGGAATGGATGAAAAAACGAAGAGGAAAACTTGACAATCTCTCTCAAAGCCGTATTATGTTCACAAAGGAGGTTCTGATATGAAAAGAACCGTAAGCATTCTAATCATAGTACTCACGGCCTTTCTTGTTGTGGGTTGTCCAAAAAAGAAACCTACTGAGATGTCTGAAAGGGATTACGGTCTGGTGGTAAAGAAATTCGAGCAACAATTCCCCAGTGTAATCTCAGGACCCCTCAAGAACATCTCAGAGAATGTCGACGAGTATTCCGACGCAAAGCTCAAGGAAGCGGTCGATGAAATAAAAGCAGATGTAATGAAGGTACTCGAGGAATCTTGTAAGCACTACGAATTTTCCGTTCAACTACTGGACGAGATGCACAAGAAGACGAGTGGTAAAACCTATACCGATTACGTAAACGCCCGGTTCGATGAAATACTCGAAAGGGTCAGAAACAATCAGCCGTATGAGGATCTGGTCTGGGCCAAAAGCAAGGAAATCAAAGGAGAGGCGCAGGATTTAACCTTCCTCCTGAAGGCTTCATCCTCATCAGCGCTTGAACCCGGAAAATACGGAACCTATGAGGCAGTCAACGTGATTGATGGACTGACCTCTACCTGCTGGGCCGACGGCACAAAAGGTAACGGAGAAGGCGAGTGGATTAAACTAACCTTCCCAAAGGACGTTACCGTCACCCGCTTCGGGATGATCCCGGGTTACGACCGTTACAGCGAAGATATAGGCGATCGCTTCTACCTCAACCTGCGTGTAAAGAAGGCAAACCTTGAATTCTCTGACGGCTCCACGCATGAGCTCACCTTCAAGGACAATCGCAAGATGCAGTTCTTCGAATTATCACCCAAAACCACCAAATACGTCAAGCTAACAGTAAAAGAAGTATATACCGATAAGGCACAGGCTGACGATCTGTGTATCTCCGAGATTGAAATCCAGGGCATGCCCTGAAACAAGCAAGGTAATATCTGAAACAGACGGGGCCGTTGTCAGACGGCCTCTTGTACGTTTAAGGCCGATGAAAACAATACTCCCAAATTACAAGGAGGAGCTTATTATGAAAAGAATTAACATCTTGCTTATGGTGTTGTTCGTATTCACGAGTTTTCAGGGATGCGGGAAAAAGGAGGTAGTTGTTGAGGAAGAGGTACCTGTTGATACCCTTCCTTCCCTTCCTGAAAATCCTGCGGCTTTCGTCGAGTTAATTCGACTGGATTCGACCATCGTTCTCGATATTAAATATGCAACCACAGACAACTTCACCGGTGAAATCCTCTATCCTGAAGCTTGTTGCTTTGCAAGGACTTGCATGGCCGAAAGCCTTGTACGTGTAAGTAAAAAGGCAAGGATACTCGGCTACAGACTCAAGGTCTTCGACTGTTACAGACCTCAGCGTGTCCAGTTCAGGATGTGGGAGTTGGTTCCCGATTCACGTTACGTTGCCAATCCAAAAAGGGGTTCCAGACATAACAGGGGGACCGCGGTTGATTTAACACTTCTGGACTCAACCGGTTCAGAACTCGATATGGGCTCCGGATTCGACGAGTTCACCGAACGTTCACACAGAAATTATCAGGGATTGACCGAAGAGCAGAGAGAAAACCGGGAGCTTCTGACCCATCTTATGACCTCGACCGGTTTCACCATCGTCAACTCGGAGTGGTGGCACTACGATTACTTTGACTGGAAGGAATTTCCTCTTATCGACGTTTCTTTCGATTCACTGGAATATATCGGGTTATCAACAGCAGACAGCATACATTAAACTCAGCGATACTATATCGGCAGGTTGAAATACTATGTACTTAATACTCAGATTCCACGACCTCATAGTAGTAATCGGGACCGCCCCCGATTGACGAAATAACGTTCATCGATGCCGCGTGGTCTTCGAGCATCAAATCGTGAAGCAGTTTGTACGTATCATCATCCATCTCACCGGCGGTGTTTGTCCCTGCCGACGGGGAAAAGGTTGAGTAGTCTATACCGGGTGCCAAATCATTCCCGGCGATACTTTGTGCAATCTGGCTGCGTGCCGATGCATTTGCATGATTCCATGCATAATCCATGTACATAGTCATAACATCCATACCGCAAAGAAGCTTCTTCTCATCGAGACTCATCTTAGGGAAGTTTTCAGCGACCTCCTGAGCGATTGAGCTGCGCTGCTCCTGAGACCATGTAAGACTGTTGCCGGTATTCAGGACTGCAAGGAATGCCAGGTAATCCAGGTATGCATCCAGGTCCTTGTCGGTAAAGGCAAGCTGATTGGTCTCGTCAAATGCCACTACCTCTACGTGATCGTACATTACCTTAAGGAACTCGTGCCATTCTTCCCTTGGGGTTTTTTCAGCTTCGTTATGGAACGCGCCGACAAGAGACGCGCGAAGCATCGCAACCTCCCACGGATCGGTGATCGTGTAGAGTTTATCCCGTAAACCAATTAGTTCATTGAGATCTTCGTATACCGATTCCGGTTCCTGGTTGAAATCACCTATCCATGCATCCAGAAGTACCCCGGCTTCGTCTTCTGAGATTAACTCACCTATTGCAAGTTCGAGAATGTCTATACCTGCCTTAACGTGATCTTCACGCAGCACGTAGCCGTCCTTGGATGCAAGCTCCGGTGCTTCGTACGACGAGGGTCCTTCGAGTTGAGTGCCAGGATCAAGGGCTTCAGCCTCAGACCCTACACGCGTAAAAACGTACTGCCCCCCCATCTGGTCGGTAAACTGCATCACGTCTCCGGCAAATTGAAGGGTATAGGTAAATGCGTTGTAGGTATAGGCATCCTGAAAGGTTATCGAATTTTCATCAAGGAAGTAATGCCCAACGCTCGAACCTCCCTGATACTGCGATGAGTAGTTTCCATCCTCAGTAAGAACAAGAGACCAGTTCTGTGCCTTGCAAAACCAATCCCCGTATATCATCTGGGCGCTTGCTGCTGTAACAGCCAGCATCGAGATGCTAATTATCCTACGCATAATTACTCCTCCTGATGGTTGTGATTTTTCGAATGTACTCTCATCATTCTAATAACAGATAGGGTAAATGCAAGTTCAGTCAACTTAATGCGGTTGAGTTTAGTATAGTCAGGTTTGATTATTCCGCTGGTTAAACCGCTTATCCCCTGATTGAAAATACCTCGGTATTATTAACCTACATTGGTTCTATTAAAACCCAAGCCTGCTTTATTCCTCATCGACTCTATGCCCGGAAATCTTTCATCCTACTTCCCCTTCATGAACCTGGTCCCATAGATAATACGAGGGAATTCACCCTTCGCGTATTCTAAATCCCTCTTCCCTTCCGCTATCTCCTCATCCGCGTACGCTTCGATTACTTCGCCGATGAAGGTGTACTTATCCCCGGTTTCAATCTCATTCACGACTTTGCACTCCATGTGGGCCGCGCATTCGGAGATTATCGGCGGCCTGATCGATCGTGCCGGTTCAGGGGTAAGACCGGTTTCAGTAAACTTGTCGATGTCACGGCCCGAGTTATACCCACAGTAGTAAACAGCCTTTTCCAGATCCCTGGCAGGTACGTTTACCACGAACTCCCCAGTCTGCAGGATGAGTTCAAGGGAGTAGGCGGTCCTGCCCACGGCAATGGCTATGAGTGGAGGCTGTCTGGATACCGGCATAACGAAGCTCAGAGGGATGATGTTGGCTTTGTCGCTGATATCACCACAGGTTATCAGGAAGTGACGCATGGGCCACATGTACTCCAGGTATTCGACATCAACCTTCATCAGCAAACTCCTTATAGACGAACAGCACGTTGTCTGGCATCACCCTCTTACCTCCTGTGGACTGATATAGCTTCAACGCCGCGGTATTTGCCTCATCGGTCAGCACGTACATCTTTGATACGTTGCGTTGGGCACAGATTCTGTTCAGTTCTTCAATCAGCCTCTTCCCTATCCCCTGCCTTCGATATTTCTCCAGCACATCGATGGAGTAAAAGAACATCATCGGTCTTTCTTGTTCTAATCTATCAAGTTCAAAGGCGTAAAGGAATCCTGCGAACGCATCGTCGACATATGCAGCCAGCAGATAGTTGGTTTGCTTTGATAAGAAAGTCTCATTGAGTCGTCCCTCGGGCCAGAACTTATCTACTATTTCCTGAGCCAACACTTCGTCTCCTTGTCTCAATCTCTTAATTTCAATCATTGTTGGATTGTGTGTTACGGGGTGTGTTACGGGTACTGGTCTGCCATTCGTGTAAAAGGACTGCGTAGATGTACTCATCTCGCCACTGGCCTTTTACCGTATGGCTTTCTCTGAAATGAGCCTCGCGCCGCATTCCCAGCCTTTCCATCATTTTCCACGATGGGGCGTTATCCATGCCTGTCCGGGCCGATATACGATGAAGGCTAAGCTCTGAAAATCCAAAGGTGATGATCGCCTGTGCCGCTTCGGAGGCGTATCCCTGCCCCTGGTAATCACATCCCAGAAGCCAGCCGACCATGCCCTGTTTGTGCTGCTCGTCAATCACGGTAACGCCGTAGCCCACGATGCCCGCAACCTTACCGAGAGACTTTACTTCGATAACCAGATCGAACCATCTGGGATCTTTGAACGGATTCAGATCCTTTACTTTCTCCCAGTAATCGGTGATGTCCTGGCTGTCCACCTCCCAGGGCAGGATTCGCTCCAGCCACCAATCCGTGGTCCGCGAAAACTCAAGAATATCTTCAAGGTCGGCTTTTCTGTATCTACGAAGGATCAGCCGTTCGGTCTTGATAATTAATGACATTTAACAAGCAACCCCTTTTTGAGTTGACCGCGAGGCCAGAACTTGATGATCACCTCTGTGCTTGCTTCTCGTTCCCTAGCTGTAGTTTTTTACCTCCACAGCGACTTCTCTTCATGCAATCAGTCTACTTGCTTCATCCTTCTAAGACGCGCCAGACCTTTAGCGTATCCGTTGTTCTGCTGTGACCATTCCACAAGTCTATTGCACGGAAAGTCTTCGCATTCGCTGCAGAATTCCAGTTTCTTTTTATCAACACAGCATTCACGTATCCAACATTCTTCAGACCAGCATTCACTTCTGTCCTGCTTGCATCCGAAACAGCGGATGGCTTCTGTTCCTATCTCTATGTTTCTTTCCCGCTTAAGCCAGGCGACTATTCGCTGAGCAATCTCAGGATTGTCGGGTGCCTGGTATATGTCGCAGTTATGACACTGTAATCCGCACGCGGCTATCATTTTGTTTTCCGAATTCATTTCTGCTCCTTTCGTTTTGAAATCATCGACTCGATCCATTCATCTATCCTTACGCCCTTGGTCGAGGTGTCATCGTAGAACTCACGGTGGCGTTTGTTGAGAATCCCGAACTTCCACCCGCCCGAGGTAATAACCACCTCATCGTTTGCCAACGCCTGACTGATTTTCTCAGCCGTTTCGGCCAGGACTGCAGACATACGGGCATCCCGTTCCTTGCTGTCTTCAGGCATCTCGACATCGACTTTCCGGAATGACAGACCGAACCGGGCGCCAACAAGCTCCAGCGCGCCTCCGGCAACCATGTTCCACCAAGCGGTGCAGCTCTCACCAGGATCGAGCACCGGTGCAAAACAGTTGGCTGACATTGCATAAACGGTCCGGTAGCGGACTTCGATTCCCAGGAGCTTTGCGGCAGCCTCGATCACCAGTGAAAACGAGTCCTTTACATGCCCCCATCCATCAATCTCAAGGTTTGAATAGTCAATTGCCACGTGACCTCCTCTTTAGCATATATTACTTAACACAGAAAACCGGGTTTGTAAAGTCTACTTACGGACATAGGAGCCGGTATATGTAAACG
>WJJO01000013.1 GCA_014729665.1 Caldifarciminota bacterium | reverse complement strand
GTTTTTAGTTGGTTTTCACTGCCTTTTAAGAATGCTATCCCGCTCGTTTTTTCAAAAGCGGGGCCTTCGGAAAAATTATAACCTAATTTCGGAATCCATTTATGGAAAAGGGGACCGATTTGTCTATTTGCTTCTTTCTCTGCAATAATACCTTGGAGAACTTCTTCCAGGCCTTTTCGGTATAATCTTGAGGCAATACGTTTTACAGTCTTAGGGTTTAACTCAATTGCTTTCTTGTTATTCTTTAAGAAACCGACATAAGGGTCTTTTATTGGGAATATAGGTTGTGACAATAGAGTTTTTATTAGTTCTTCGTCGTTTTTTGCATTAAATGCCTTTGTAATTTGTATCCTCACTTTACTATCTAACTCTCTAATTCCTCCTGTTTCAATTGGATATACTTCATGTAATTTATCAAGGTATCCCGGTTCATTCGCTAGCTTAATGCTACGTTCTACCCATTCGTTCATAAATCCACCTTGGTTAATTCCAGTATTGCAAAAGGGTGAGAAGCTTTTTTTATAGTTTTCAACCTATCTTCAGCTATCTCTATAGCAGTTTTTGAAGAATCTATTCCAATCCATCTTCTACCGGTTAACTCCGCTGCAAAAAGAGTTGATCCAGAACCAACAAAACAATCAAGGACAATATCATTTGGCTTTGATGAAGCTTCGACGATTAACTTCAACATCTCAAGATTTTTTTCTGTCGGGTATTTAGGGTATTGAGGGTCCTTAAAATTCCAAATATCTTGGAGTAATTTACCTTTACGGATTTTTTCATCCGCATATATAATTCTACGAGGATTACCTGTGGAGGACCATTCAATGTGACCTTCTTGGTCAAGTTTGTCTAACTCTTCAGGCGAGACTCTCCAATGCCTTCCTTTTGGAGGGAAAAGACCTCTCCAAGGTTTTCCTGTTCTACCATTACGTGTTTCACCTGGAGCATGCACGGGTGTAGTTGTGTATCTTCGACCATATTTGTCAATCTTCGGGAATAACCTAATAATATCTTCATCTGTCATTTTTACTCTTGGTTCATTCAAAACATATTCCGAACTTTTTGAGTAGAACAAAATCATATCCTTGATATTACCATACCCTTTTCTCGGGAAATTCTTTGGGTTACATTTAATTCTTGTAATGTCATTTATGAAATGATTTTTGCCAAAAACTTCATCCATCATAACCTTCACATAATGACCTATTTTGTAATCAATATGAACATATATTGTTCCATCATCTGCAAGTAATTCTCTTAAGAGACTGAGTCTTACCCTTAGGAAATTAAGGTAATCTTTTCCTCTTAATCTATCAACGTATGCTTCCTTATCCTGATTACTTGGGCTAATCGTAGATGTTCGTTTTTCCCCGACGCGAAATGTTTGATTAGTTGAGAAGGGGGGGTCTATATATATAAGCCTTACTTTTCCTTTCACTTGTGGGATCTGTAGCAGGTTTTTGAGTACTATAAGATTATCGCCTAATACAAGTTGATTAAACCATTTGTCAAAGGCTAGTTGGCCATATTGACGTATTACATCAAATGGTAAACCGTTAAGTATCCTGTAACTATTGCGTCGCTGGCTGTTTTTCAATTTAACTCTATTCATTTCATCAATACGCAGACGGCATATCCCGCTTCTGTCCGAGTCTTTCCCGTGCCGATGTTAACTCTCCGGAGTCCGGGAACAGCACTATCTTTGCAGCCCTGCGCGGCTCTGAAACCAGCATCTCGAAGCCTTTCTCGTAATCCTCAAGACCCATCACGTGTGTAACCACCGGAGAGATATCCAGCCGTCTTGCTGCCAGAAGACTCCTCATCCTGTACCATGTATCGAATACCTTGCGTCCGTTTACCCCGTGAATCTGAGCACCCTTGAACACGATGCCGTTGTTGTAGTCAACCGGCACCCGGGCCTCTGCGGCCACACCGAAAGCTGTAAGCCTGCCGCCTTTTCTTAGATGAGTCATAGCTTCCCTGACAGGCACCTCGCCGCCAACCATCTCTAAGGATATATCGACCCCGTAACCCGAGGTCTCGTCCAGAACGAACTTGTGGCGCTCTTCAAGGGATGTTTCCTTGATATCCAGGATATAATCTGCACCCATCTTCTTTGCTATATTCATATTGAAATCCGAATAACCTACGAGTATTATCTTTGCGACTCCTGCGGCCCGTGCTACACCGGTTGCAAAGAGTGCTGTGGGACCGTCGCCAATTATTACCATCGACTTCCCCGCAACGTCTGCATCCTCGCCCAGGGCTGCATAGACCCCGTTTCCCAGTGGTTCCTGCACCGAGGCGAACTCGGGCGGGATAGACCTGTCGTTAATCCAGCATACCCGTTCGGGAAGCATAACGTACTCGGCGAAAACACCGTCCCTGTCGACACCCAGAATTTCCATGTTCTTGCCGATATGCCGCTGACCCAAAAGGGACTGCAGATCGCCGGGGTTGAATATGTGGGTTTCTGAGG
>WJJO01000155.1 GCA_014729665.1 Caldifarciminota bacterium | reverse complement strand
TGCGTATAGAGCGTAAGAACGGGGAGATTGCTACATTAGAGGTAAGGGTAAGGCCGATTATTTACGGAGATAAAGAGGCCTATTTAGGTAATTGCGTGGATATCACCGAACTTATCGAACAGAGAAGACAAATTGTACAGGCTAAGAAGGCATGGGAATCAACCTTTGATTCCATCTCCGACCTTGTTATGATTCTTGATCCAGATAATTATGTTATGCGAGCTAACCGTGCGGTTAAGGATTATACGTCAATGAGCCTTGAGGAGTTGGGGGGGAAAAGTTATCTGGAGGTTTACGGTTTGGAGGATGCCGTTGAAACGAAAATCGATTCGTCAAAAGGTACAAAACTACCCGAACATTTTGAGATAAGGGATCAGACACGCTGGAGGATTTTTTCGGTATCGGTTTCACCTCTTCTCGATCCATTAGGTCAGAAGGTTGCAACGGTACACGTAGCTAGGGATATTACACAGATGCGGAATATGGAGGATGCGCTTTTCCAATCGGAGGCTCAATTCCGCGGACTGGCCGAAAGTGCTATCGATATTATCTTCAGTGTGGAACTGGATGGTGTAATAAGCTACATCAACCCGGCAGTAAAGGAGATTTTAGGTCTAAGTTCTGCAGAATTTATCGGAATCAAGCTTGATAGAATCAAGAGTGCGGGATTGTTTACCGAGAAGGTTAAGGAGCAGCTAACAAAGAACCTTTCAGGTCCCGGCGTTGAAAAGGCCATTCCGTTTTTCGAGATTGAAACCGAGGATGCCTTAGGAAGGAAGCATGTAATCGAGGTATCGGCAAGGAGACTGCCGAACCGTATCGTAGGTATTGCTCGCGATGTAACCGAAAGGAACCGGATGCAGCAACAGTTGATTAAGGCATCGAAACTTGCTTCCATCGGTGTGCTGGCGGCAGGTATTGCGCACCAGGTCAACAATCCCCTAGCCATACTGCTGGTTCACTCATCTCTGTTGAGGACGATTTTAACAGAAAAAGAGGAAGTACCCGACGGTATAAAGGAGGAGGTTTCCGGATATTTGGATACGATGGAAGAACAGGTGGAACGCACCCGCAGGGTTGTTTCAGGACTGCTTGAGTTCACTCACCCCGAGCGCTCGGCACCCAAACCTTCCGATGTGAATGCAATCGTGCAGGAAGGAATAAGATGGGTTAAACAGCGTTACTCCTTTGATGAAATAACGATGAATGTGAAGTTAGAAAAGTCTTTGCCGGAAGCGTTAGCAGACAAGGTTGCTCTTGAACAGGTAGTAGTTAATGTTCTGCAGAATGCATACGATGCAATGGAAGGTAGTGGAATAATTTCAGTTAGTACCGAAAATCCGGAAGGAAAAACGATAAGAATCCGTGTGAGTGATAACGGGCCCGGGGTTCCGACCGATATAGCCGATGAAATATTCGAACCGCTTTTTACGACAAAATCGGGCAACAAAGGTACAGGGTTGGGGCTTTCGTTGAGCGCTATGCTTCTCGAAAGGTTCGGTGGACAAATCTTGTTAGATAAGGGGTGTAAGAATGGGGCGTGTTTTGTCATAGAGGTTCCTGTGTATAGGGGTGAAAAATGATGAATCGGAAAGATACTGCAATTTGCTTTTTTGGTTAACGCGGATAAGATAATTATTAGGACGATAAAGGAGTAATAATGGAATCCGAGGTTAGAGTACTTTTCGTAGACGACGAAAAAAAATTCGCCGATGCAATGGCTCGTGTATTGAAAATACGAGGTTTCAATGTTCAAACGGCATACTCAGGTAAGGTTGCCCTTGAGGTTTTCAAGCCGGGCGGGTTTGATCTTGTAATTACCGATTTAAGTATGCCGGGAATGGACGGTATAGAGCTTATTAGGGAGATCCGTAAGCGCAACCCTTATCAGAGGATTATTGTTGTTACCGGTTTTCCTTCCCAGCATTCTCAACAGCAGGCTTATACCTTGGGGACCCTTAACTATATTGCTAAACCTTTTAAGACCAACCGCTTCCTTGAGTTGGTCGATGAAGCATTAAAGAGTAGTGAAAACGGTCTTCTGGGTACGGTTAGATTAAGTCCGTCAGATCTCGTTCAGTTATACAGCTTTATGGGTAAAACTATTATGATTGAGATATTGAATGAAACGGACGGTGAAATAGGTCGTATCTACTTCTTAAGGGGGCAGGTTATACATGCAGAAACCCCTAAGGCTTCAGGGAAGGATGCGTTTTATGAGATTCAATCCTGGGATAAAGGGATATTTAAGACCGATTCGCCGGTCAAGGACGTCATTCAAACCATTGATGAAAGCGTGGACGCCTTGCTTTTAGAGGCGGCACGTCGGCTGGATGAAAACCCGAAATAGATATAAGGAGATGTGATGTTTGAGGATTTACCGAATTGCAATTCAAGGAAGGCCGGGTGAAGAAATGAATACTAGGGCAAACATCCTTTTCGTAGATGATGAAAATAAATTTGCTGAGGCCATGGCTAAGGTTTTACGATATGGGGGGTACTCTGTCCAGACCGCCTATTCGGGCAGCAGGGCCCTGGAAAAGTATCAGACCGAAAAATTTGATCTGGTTATTACCGATCTTAAGATGCCGGTAATGGACGGGATAGAACTTATGAGGCATATAAG
>WJJO01000154.1 GCA_014729665.1 Caldifarciminota bacterium | reverse complement strand
CACCTAGAGAGTCAGTCTTTATAAGTTGAAAACCTTCATAATCACACCTTAAATCTCTGTATCGAGCAAGAGCTGCGGAATCAGTATTAAGTTCTGCTAAAACGAGAAAACCTTTATTAGGTGTTTCAACAACTTCTCTTCCAACAATATTTCGTGCTAGTTGCCACAAGGTTGAATCTTTACTGTGAGATCTAATAAAAGAATAGTATTCGGTCCCACCGTCTTCCCTGTCATATATTTTAGCCCAAACGCTGTCGCCTCTCGAATCAAGCTTTAGGAGTAGAAGTTTTACTGCCTCGTCATCTTCATTCTGGTGATATCCTGTAATAATTACGCCGCCGTCACTGGTTACTTGAGCTACATTATGAGATGAGCCAACTAAATAAGGAAGTGCTCCATCGTAGTGTTTTACCCAAAGAAATTCACCCAACGAGTCTGTTTTGGCTATCCAAATTAGTGGTCTTATAAGGTTTTTTTCATCTGGCAGAGAGCTCTCCACAGCAAAAGAAACCGCGACTACTAACAGCACGAAGCTTATCGCTCTTTTCACAATCTCCTCCTGGCTTACCCGCAAGCCGGTTAAGTGTTTTTAAGTTTACCGTATTATACTAGCAAAAAGGGCGGGGTTGTCAAGGGGAAAGAAAAACGGGCGGCATTGCCGCCCGTTAAAATTGTGGTTAAGCCTCTTACTTTCGTAGTATTCTGTACAGAAGGGCCTTCTGCACGTGCATGCGATTTTCGGCCTGGTGAAGAACCACCGAGTTCGGGCCGTCAAGTACGTTGTCGGTTATCTCCTCCCCGCGGTGAGCGGGCAGGCAGTGGAGTATCATTGCATTGGGCTTGGCTTTGGATAAAAGCTTGGAGTTAACCTGAAACGGCTTGAAGGCCTTTTTGCGAGCCGTCTTTTCCTTCTCCTGTCCCATGGAATACCAAACGTCGGTGTAGACGGCATCTGCATCCTCAACAGCCTTTTTAGGGTCCTCGGTTATGATTATTGAAGCGCTCGAGTTCTTTGCGGCCTTCTTGGCCAAATCGACGTACTTCTTCTTAGGGGCATAACCCTTTGGACCTGCAATCCACATATTGGTTCCCAGTCGCGCCGCCGTAAGCATCAATGAATTACAGACGTTGTTGCCGTCACCGATGAAGGCTAGTTTAATACCCTTAATAGTACCCAGAATTTCCTTAATGGTCATGAAATCGCCGAGTGCTTGACAGGGATGTTCCTGGTCGGAAAGGGCGTTTATGACAGGGATGCTTGAGTGATGGGCAAGCTCCTCTATTGTCGAGTGCTTGAATGTCCGTGCCGCAATCACTTCAACCCAGCGGGACAGGTTGTGGGCTACGTCCTGGACCGACTCGCGCTTACCCAGGCCTATATCTTCAGGCGCAAGGTATATGGTATGACCGCCCATCTGAGCCCAGGCAACCGAAAATGACGCTCTGGTTCTAAGCGAAGGCTTCTCGAAAACCAGAACCAGGGTTCTGCCCTTGACCGCATCGTTATATTTCGACCTGCCTAAAAGGCCTCTGGACTGATCTTTTATGTCCTTTACCGTTCTGAACAATTCACCGATCTCCGCACCTGAGAGGTCGGAAATAGAAACCAGATCTTTCTTCATCAATCCTCCTACGTCCTGAACCGTTTAATTTCTGTGCAAAAGTAAATTACTAATCTCCTTATCTTTCTCCGATAGGCTGCTGTATTGTAGCGCAATATAGCGATTATGCAAGAGCGCACGGAAGAATCCCACTGCAGACGAATGAAAACTACCTTTCTTTTTTAATCTTCCTATTTACATATCATCCTGTAAAGGATAGCCTTCTGGACATATACACGGTTTTCCGCCTGGTGAAGAACAACCGAGTTTGGCCCGTCAAGCACTTCATCGGTTATCTCTTCTCCACGGTGAGCGGGCAACGGATGGAGAACCATCACGTTGGGTTTGGCCTCACCGAGGAGCTTGGTATTAACCTGGTAAGGCTTGAAAATAGGCCTGCGCTTCTTTGCCTCTTTTTCATACCCCATGGAGTACCAGACGTCGGTGTAGATAACGTGGGCATCCTTGATCGCTTTCTTGGCATCTTCTGTAATAGTAATGGAAGCCTTTGTCCGTTCGGCATCCTTTTTTGCCATCTCCAGGTACTTCTTCTTGGGATGATAACCTTGAGGTCCTGCAATCCAGAGATTCGCTCCGAGTTTTGCAGCGGTCAACAGCAGTGAATGACACACGTTGAAGCCTTCTCCGAAATAGGTTATCTTGATGCCCTGAATGGTACCCAGCAACTCCTTGATGGTGAGGAAGTCGGCAAGCGATTGGCAGGGATGCTCATCGTCTGATAACCCGTTTATTACCGGAACGGTCGCATAGTATGCCAATTCTTCTACGATCTCCTGACCGAAGGTTCGAACCGCAATACAATCGACCCAGCGTGACAGGTTTCTTGCCACATCGGCAACAGATTCCCGCTTTCCAAGGCCGATATCACCGGGTGCCAGGTATAACACGTGACCGCCCATCTGAGCCCAGGCCACAGAAAAGGAAACACGTGTTCTTAAAGATGGCTTCTCGAATACAATGGCCAGGCTTTTATTCTTGGCTGCATCGGCATACTTAGATCTTCCAAGCTGCTTTTGCTTTATTTCCTTGACCGATCTGT
>WJJO01000153.1 GCA_014729665.1 Caldifarciminota bacterium | reverse complement strand
TACCTGTTTTTCCCGGGCAGAGGATCTTCCAGTCTACAACAAGGATAAAAAGGAGGTAATCGCCCGTGAGAATGAGAAGACCAAACTAAGAAAAGAGAAACCGGAAGAGGCTTACACCCAGGTGCATACCGATATAACCCTGCCTTACGAATCCCTGGAAGCTATCTCCGCGGTTAGCAAGGAAGGGGATGCGACGGATATAATACGCAATTCGATGTTCGTTCTTCCGGGTACCGAGGAACTGAACGAACCGCTTAAGGAATGGTTATCCCGTAGCTGAGCAGGCGAGTCTATTCCCGTGGAGCGTCCGTAATTGCGACTTCTATACCGTTATCTTCCAGCAACCTTGTAGTTACGCCTTCCTTGCCGCAGGATGGGGAACCGGACTTAAGGATCGCGCGCCGCACCGAGAATAGCCGCGCAAGACTGAGGGTTTCCTCGGCTCCCCTGACGAACTGTAAGGTAACATCGGTTCCTTCCTCGTTAATTACCTCGGGTTTATCATCCCTCCAGGCAAGGTGATTCTTTGGTCGGGGCGTTGGAAGACCTCCGAGCTGCTCCGGACATACGGGGATTAGCGGGTTTTTACTGTCGATGAGCTTTTGAACTATTTCGGGAATCCTGCGTATCTTGCCGTCATACCTGCACCTCAGGCCGAGCAGGCATCCTGATACGAGGATAGGTGTATTAATTCGTTATTTACCTTCTTTTTCCAGGTATGGCCTGGGATTTACCGGAACCCCGTTAACCCTAACCTCGTAGTGAAGGTGGGAGCCGGTGGACCGTCCTGTATTGCCTATGTAGCCTATTACGTCTCCTCTCTCTACCCTGTCTCCTATCTCAACCGCGTAACGTGATAGATGCCCGTATACCGTAGTGAACTCCTTTCCATGGTTGATTTCCACCTCCTTGCCCATCGCGCCCACGTAGCCCTTGAAGGTAACGACTCCATCGCCTGTTGCGTATATGGGTGTACCTATGGTGTTTGCGATATCGATGCCCGAATGGAACCCTCTTCCCCTGGGTCCGAACTCCGATGATACCATACCTGAGGTGGGCCAGCCTATAGGCCGTCCCTCCAAAAGGGTAGCCTTCTTCTCTAGGAAATTGCGCAGGTCACGGAGGTCGTTTCTTTTCTCCCGCAGGGCCTTGGAGATGGTTATGGCCTCGTTGTCTATTGTATGTCCCAACTCGGTGCGGGTTGTTTCCAGAAGGCCTTCCAGGTAGGATTCGGTTTCGATCTCCGCACCGCCTATCGCAAGGTCGCTGCTTGCAGAATCTGAATCGCTTGTCGAGGGAAGTTTCTTTGCATCTTCCTTGCTCAGTTTATAGCCTGCAAGTATCTTAAGGTCGGTTACGAAATTCTCCAGTCTTTCAAGTTCGTCGGTTACCTCGGCGAGACGCCGTGCGTGCGAGACCCTTTCGGTTTCGATTTCATTGAGAAGGCTATCCTTCGAGTAATGAAGACCACCGAGCTCTATGTAAAGTGAGTCATTTTCGGAGTGGAGTTCCACGTTTTCCGTACTCATCGGCCTGAGTCTTACGATTTCATGGGCGTAAAAGCCCAGTCTTACCAGACCGACCGCCGCCAAGAAGAAGAATGTGTAGATTGCGGCGTTAAGAAACTTGCGTGAAAAATGCAGACGCCGCGGTTCCTTCCTCTCACCCGAAAGGATTATTAAGGTAATATCGTTTTTGATCATCTGTGATCCTCCTGGATTTTCCTTACTTTTATCCCTAACTCATTAAGTTGAGACTCCTCAACCCCCGAGGGTTGACCTTCCATCAAGCCCTGACCTGAGGTCGTTTTCGGGAAGGCTATTGTGTCCCTGATGCTGTCTAGACCGGCATATATGGCAACTATCCGGTCGAAACCCATACCGATACCGGCGTGAGGTGGGGCGCCCGCCTCCAGCGCCTTCAAGAAGAAGTCGAAATGCGCCGGATTAAGCCCGGCTATCTTCAATAGCTTTTTCTGAAGCTCGGTATCGTGACAGCGAACCGAGCCTGAACCGAGTTCCCATCCGTTCAGTACGATGTCGAATAACCTGCCCCTGACCTTCAACGGGTCTTTTTCAAGGTATTCTAAGTCCTCGTCACGAGGCGAGGTAAATATGTGATGTGCGGGTACTATCCGCCCTGAGTCCTCATCCAGTTCAAACATAGGGAAGTCGGTAACCCACAGGGCCGCCATATCCGCCTCATCCACCAGATCGAGCCTCTTACCGCAGACATCCCTAAGCCTGCCCATTGCCTGGTTCAGGTTTTTTGCATCCTTGCCACCCAGGCATAACTCAAGATTTCCTTCCTTAAGATCTGTTCCTTCGGTGAATTTTGATAACGGCCCCGACAACAATCCATCAGTCTTCTTTACCCATGCAACACCTGGGAATCCGAAGGGTTTTACCTCCTCTGCAATTGTATCTAATTCCTTCCTTGAAAGCCGCGCTCCATCCGGAAGGGTTAAGGACCTGACCGTGCCTCCCTGTTCAACTACCTGTGCAAATATCCTGAACTCCGATTTTGTAAATTTCTCCGTAACCGTTCTTATCTCCAAGGGATTCCGGATGTCAGGCTTGTCAGAGCCGAAGCGTTCTATTGCATCGGCATAGGTCATAGGGGGAAACGGCGTCTTGATTTCTTCGCCGTTTAACTCCTTTGACCATACGGCAAACAAGCCTTCCACAAGGGTCTGTATTTCCTTCTCATCGGCAAACGAAGCCTCGATATCTATCTGGGTATGCTCTAGCTGCCGGTCTGCGCGCAGGTCCTCATCCCTTAGGCACCTTGCCCACTGGAAATAGCGGTCCATACCGGAAACCATCAGTATTTGTTTGTAAAGCTGCGGCGACTGGGGAAGGGCGTAGAACTTGCCTTTCAATTGCCGTGAAGGAACCAGGAAGTCCCTTGCACCCTCGGGGGTGGAGCGTGCAAGGATCGGGGTTTCTATCTCCCAGTACCCGGCTTCTGCAAGGTAGTTGCGACCAAGATGCATCATACGGTGGCGGAGTCCCATGTATGCCGTCATCTCGGGCCTTCGCAGATCAAGATACCGGTATCGCAGGCGCATCTCCTCGGCAGGCAGAAGTTCCTCGCGCTCCACGCTGAACGGTAGATTGCAGGCTCGGTTGAGTACGGTAAGCTTTTCGGCTGCGACCTCGACCTTGCCTGTGTGCAATCGTTCGTCGACCTGATCGGAAGGTCTTGCAGAAACCTTGCCTTTAATCTCAATAACGTCCTCGGCATGAATTTCGTCCGCTTCGGGCACCTTTTTAGGGTCACATACAACCTGAATTAGACCGGAACGGTCCCTGAGATGCAAAAACGTAACCCCTCCCAGGTCGCGCAGGCGGTGAACCCAGCCGCAAAGCCTCACGGTTTTTTGTTCATGCTCGAGTGCAACGTTACCACAGTACACTCGTTTCATAAGTTAATATTCTAGTCGAATATCGGCGTGCGTCAATGAGGTAAAATACCCGATACCTTACCTCAGGTCTTTACCTTACCCGTAACACACCCCTGTACACCTCCACTAGGAGGTTGTCGGACGCGAAGCGACGAAGTTACGCGAAGCGGCGACTAAAGGAAGCTAAAAGTAACCACAGAGGCTCAGAGACACAGAGCGTTAAAGAAAGCCGGAGCGGAAAGTGGCGCAGATGAAAGACTTGGTAAAACCTGTTTTGTGGGAAATCTGTGCACGCGAAGCGGCGACTAAAGGAAGCTAAAAGTAACCACAGAGACTCAGAGATACAGAGTAAAACCGTAGGGGCGACTGTGAGTCGCCCGATTCTTTATCCGCAGATGCCTCAATCCCCCTTTGTATAGCGCATCCAGCGCCTACAGGATCACGAATAATCACCTCGCGGAAGCGCATGCCACCCCCGGTGGGTAGCGCGCTATGGCGTTCCAAGCGCCTACACCCCACCTTGGCTAGGGAGCAAACCTGAATATTCCCCCTTACTAAGGGGGAATAAAAAAGGGGGATTGAATCTCCGCGAAGCGACGTTTACGTCAAACATGATGCCTCTAGGGGAACTTTCATACTTAATGGTCAAGAGCCGATAAGTTGTACGCCCTGTTATTTCCAGGTATATTATTATCCCAATCCTTCCCCGCAGGGTTGACAAAAGGTCTTGTGCAGGCTATTCTCCTGTCTTGAAAAAAACAAATAGTGTAAGACGGATTCTCAATTCCGTCGAAATAGTCAAATTTAATCGTATATGTTCTCAGTAAGTTAGTATGAAGCATCTGATGTATCTGACTATATCCGCATTACTGATACTTACGGCAGGCTGCGGCGAGGAATTCGAATGGCGGGAGTTTGAATTCCCCGAGGGCGGGTTTAAGGCCCTCATGCCCGGTGAGGTAAGGGTCGAGACCCATGAGGTTGCGTCGCTTGTGGATACTTCCCGCACCATAACGTTAACCAGCCTTGACGTGCAATTCATGCAAGCCCTCTTCATTGTCTCATACAACCGGCTGGACAGCACCGAACTTGCTGATCCTGAAGAATTCCTTAAACAGACGCGCGACAGGGCGGTACAAGCCTCAGATGGGAAATTGATTGAGGACAGGGAGATTACCTTGCAGGGGTATCCGGGCAGAAAAATCCACCTTCAAAGGCAGGGATTTTTAGGTCAGGGTAATTACTATGCCCGTATCTTCATCGCACATGACAGGATTTACCAGGTTGTTGCATCGACAATGGGCGGCAGAAGATCGCTCGAGGAGGCGGCGAAGAGGTTTCTGAATTCTTTTAAGTTCCTCCAGGCAAAACCCGACTCCGGTCAAGGAAGGTAATGATCAGAAGCGGAGTTTCGTTTTTTATCTCTCTTGATCATCGGCTTTCAGGATTATCTGGGATTATGTGTCGAATTAATAGAACCTTTAGCTATCTGATTCAAGCAGGAGTAATGAATGTCTAAACAGGAAAGACCTGCATTCGACAGGATTCACTGGCTGTACAACGCCTACATGCTCATAACCAACCGTTATAAGATAGATACCATTACCGATATGGTTGGATTCAAGGGTGACGAAAAGGTGGTAGATATCGGCGGCGGTACCGGCTACGTGGCAAGGCATATTGCCCCGCTTTGCAGGGAGGTGTACATCATAGACCAGAGTCCTTTAATGCTCGGTCATGCGGAGGAATCCCTCGGGATGAGGGCAATCGCCGGGGATGCACTGGCAACCCCGTTTGAAGACGACGAGTTTGACGTTGCGCTTTTGACCGACGTACTTCATCACATCAAAGATCAGCCGAAGCTGGTGAAGGAGGCGCATCGCATCCTGAAAACGGGCGGCAGGTTGTACATACACGATTCCGACGCATCACACTGGCAGGTTCCAATCGCAAGTTTCTTTGAGGAGATATTCGCGGGTAAGGTCTACAAGCAGACACTGGAATACGCGGAGGAACTCTTTCGATCCACAGGTTTTGAGCAGTTGAAAAAGAGGATTAGGGGCAAGCAGTACTTCATCCTGTGGCGCAAGAAATAATAACAGGATCTTTTGATTGGTTCCAAGGGGGATGCAAGGAATCTCTATGGTATAAGGAATCTATCGAATATGATAACGGTCTGGATTCAGTTCCGGGGGAAGAACACCTGCTTGCGGTCATTGATTAAGGCGGCTGCAATGGGCCCTTTTAGCAGATCTCGCCAGACGAAATTGAGCCCCGATGACTTGAATCTATCCTTAATAAGCCTGACAAATCCCTTGCCGTATATATCCATGGGTCGGTTCAGGTAGGCGATGGTGCTGTGGAGCAGGTACTTCATCTGAGCCGGCGAGATATAAGGGTGATTCCATACCAGATGCTTGACGTCGTAGTGGCGGTAGGTTTTATCGAATATGCCGTATTTTCTATTTAGTTCATCCCACAGAGGTGTTTTGGGAAATGGGGTCAGGATATTGACCTGGTGGGCGTCGAAACCTGCGGCTTTAACCGCGGCTACGTCTTCAAGGGTTTCTGCAAGATTCATATTCTCATAGCCTATCATATAGTAGACCATTCTGTACATCCCGGGTTTTTCACCGGTCTTGCGTGATAATTCAATTATCTCATCGACCTTCTGCTTCTTGTCGATGGAATCGAGGGCCTTCTGATTCATAGTCTCAAGGCCGATGAGCGGGAATCTCAGACCCCTATCGTACCACTTGTCAAGGTTATGCAGGAAGAGCGAGGCACGGGACTGAGTCCACCAGCGGAACCTGTAACGGGCAAGCATGTCAGAAAGTACCTCGGCATGTTTGGGGTAGATACCGAACAGTTCATCCAGAAGCAGAACGTCGGTTACTCCCACCTTCTTGTAGTAGGCGAGAACCCGGTCGATGCTCTCGAGGTTAATCTTGAAGCGCTTGCATTCGAATACCGGTGTCTGGCAGAAGGAGCACTTGAACGGGCATCCCCTCTCGGTGTATAAAAGGCCGTACATGAAGTGCGGAATCCTGCCCGGCATGAATCGCATCGGCATATGCAGTACAGGATGCTGGATTTCGGAGTCAGGAACCCTGTAGCCGAAGACCCGGGCAACGTCGTCCTCGGCTGCACCTATAAACACCCGGTCGGCAAAGGCGGGTACGTGTCCGTCCAACGCCCCATGACCCCCTGCCCATATCTCTTTGACGCCATGTTCCCGGGCTGCCGCCGCCATTCTCTCGACGTCTGCAACCTCGTTCTGGAAGAAGGAAAATCCGACCACGTCCCAGCCCTGCTTGAGTTTGCAGATGTACTGGTGCCATAAAGGGTACTCGAGGATCTCAATCTCGGGTACGTTCTGTTTGAGGAAGCGAAGACCGAAGCCTATCCTGCGGGGATTGGAAACGCGGGGGGTGCCGTACACGTTCTCGCCTATATAGTCGAGGTAATCGCTAGGATAGCGTCTGAAACAGTTGCACAAGAGCACCCTGGGATTGGTTGAGCGCGGCTTTACCATAGATTACGTGCCTTAAACGTGATAAATAGGGCAGATTTGTTCAAGCAATGTACGGTCTGCAAGCCTGTAAACATAGGAATTGATAATACTTACGATGCTTAACTTGTCAATCTTAAGGCGAGGATGCGCTCAATTGAAAACGTTGAGAATACAGGACGAATACTCTCGAATAGAAGGTTGACTCTTGTCAGTCTTAACTTGTTTTTTGAGTTCTATCGGACTCCCCGCTATATCGCGCAGCGAGATCGTGGGGCAGGGAAACCTGCTTCCTGTCGTTTATGAAGACAGAAGCAATAGGCCCCTTTATCAGGTCTCGCCATATAAAGTCAAAACCCCTGGTCTTGAAGTGCTCCCTGATGAGTCTTGCAAACCCCTTGCCGTAGATTTCCATAGGTCTGTTAAGATAAGATATGGTGCTGTGGAGGAGATACTTCATCTGTGCAGGGGATATGTGGGGGTGATTCCATACAAGGTGTTTGACATCGTAGT
>WJJO01000012.1 GCA_014729665.1 Caldifarciminota bacterium | reverse complement strand
GGTAGTCGTAAGATAAAGAGAGTATTGACAAGCCTTATTACGAGCCTATCGTTGACGTGACGTAAGGAGGAAGCTATGAGTTTTAGTGTATTAAGCTTGATACTATCCGCAGGCGTTCTGGTAGAGCCATTTCCGTTGGCCCAGTCAGAACCAGGCCACCACCAGGTATGCCTGCGCGCGGCAATGGCCGCAGACGGGCACTTTGCCGTGGCATGGGTGGACAGCCTTCAACTTCCCGATCGTTACGAACTTGATATCTTTATCAGGTTCTTTGATAAAAGCGGCAGCGCCTTGACAGAGCCTTACAAGCTTAACAAGCTTGCTGACACCAACTGGGTCTACTGGCCCTGCCTGGACATGGACGCGGCAGGTAACGCTTTTCTGATCTGGGAGGAAAGAACCGATACCCGGGAGGACTTTTCGGACATTCGTTTCCAGTGCTTTACACCTGACGGGGTACCAATAGAAACTGCGCAGACATTACAGGATAGCCTGATACTCCAAGCCTGGAGACCCATCGGTCTCGGTCTTGCCCCCGGGGGAAGGTTTGCTGTCACCTGGAGTGAAACTAAAGAAGAGCACCCCGGAGTATACAATATCTACGTGCGTCGGTACGATGTAGACGGCACACCCCTTGATACGGTATTCTTGCCCAATGAAGAAATAACCAAGTTTGATTTCGTGTATTTTTTTCCCAACGCGGCGTTGAACGATGCGGGTGACCTGGTAATTACTTGGCTGCACTTCAAGGAAACGATGAAGATATTTCCTTTATTTCAGGTATTCGATCCAGAAGATACTTCAATACTCGGTTGGGAACCTATGGGGCACCGGGTCGACGATGGCGATTATGGACACAACGTTACTCGATCCTTCCCCTTCTGGCTTGACGACTGCAGGTTCGTAGTCTTCTGGTGGGACGCACCGCCTGAAGGCTTGCTGGGACGAGTGTTTTCCGACAGGGGAACAACGCGCAATCCGATACGCGAAGTGC
Organism: Caldifarciminota bacterium; assembly: GCA_014729665.1. Lineage (GTDB taxonomy): Bacteria > Hydrothermota > Tepidihabitantia > B3-TA06 > B3-TA06 > WJJO01. Next base: position 5,403 of record WJJO01000012.1, on the reverse strand, counting down.
TGCATCATGAACCCTTTGCTATGAGCTTAGGCGACCCCAAGGCCACCTTTTCAATCGATGTTTCTTCAGATGAACGCTTTGTCTACACCTATGCCAGAAACCTCTACCACGGGGACGATTATATGCACCCATGGGTACACCACGTAGGTATCCTCGGGGAGATAGCTGACGACATGCCTGAACGAAAAACGAGCATATTCGAGTATTCTCACCCCTGGGACGAAGATACCGTAACTTACTTAAACACCCAACCACCTGCGGTCAGTGTAAACAACGATCAGATTGTTTGGGTGTATTCACGCCTTAACATTGACACCATATATGAAGCCTGGGTTACCATAACCGACTGGGACATGGGCGAGGGTATTGTAGAGGAACCTTTAGTCAATGTATCACCTGTTAAACTCTTCTCCACCCTCAACCGGCTCTCCTACGAGGTACCGGGAGAGGCTGTATTAACCCTCTACAACTCGGCAGGCCGCCGGGTAGCGGAGGACGTAATCCACGGCAAGGGTGAGTGGCAGGCGGTGAATATACCATCGGGAGTGTACTTTGCAAGGGTTGAAAACACTCAAGGAAGTGCAAGGGCAAAGGTAGTCATAGTAAGGTAACTTAAAACACAGAGAACACTGAGAACACAGAGATAATTCGGATATATGTTTATTCGGTCTCTATGATCTTTGTGTTTAAAATTACTTTGTGCCCTTGGTGTTATTTACGGTTAACGCTTTATTGTAAGTTAGCCGTAATCAGGTTACGGATAGTGATGAGGAATTGTTTTAATCCTTTTTCCCTTTCCTGCTCCGGTTTCTCCTGCGGCGGATAAGGGCTATGAGGAACAATATCGCTGATGCGGCAAGCGCAAGATAAGAAAAAAGGAAACCTGCCCTGGTATATATAGTAGGACCTATGGCTTGAGGAACCTCCCCTGTCAAGGTGGCCTTCTCCCGCAGGGGGCTTTTTTTAAGCACCCTTCCGTAAGGATCAACTATCATCGAGATACCGTTATTCGCCGCCCTTATCATGGGTACACCGTTCTCGACCGTTCGCAGAACCGCCATCTGGGCATGTTCCTTCGATCCCTTGTCAGGACCGAACCATACGTCGTTGGTTACCGCACATAACAGCCTCGAACCCTTTGCAACGAACCTCCGGGTAAGGTTGGGGAATATCGCCTCGTAGCATATCAAAAAAGAAAGCGGTACGGGGGTGCGTTGGTAGACAACGATCTCCTTCCCCCTGTAGTGGTGGCCTCCCTGAACGTCGATCTTTGCCAGGAACGGAAATACGTTCTCGAAAGGGATGGTTTCGCCGAACGGCGCAAGATGTATCTTGATGTATATCTCATCCAGGGTTCCGTCGGGATGGATAATGGTAGCGGCATTTGCAAAACGGGTATGCCCGACCTTCTCGTCGTATACCCAGTGAGTAATACCTGTAACTATCGTCAGGTTTAGGTTATCCGCTAGTTCCAGGTAAGACTTTGCCCTTCTGGTATCGGCGGTGAGGTCCACCAAAGTTGCGGTTTCGGGATAGACAACGATGTCAGGATTGTACTCGGCTGCCTTGCGGGTCTGCTCCTGCATGGCCGTAATCAGGGAATCACGGACAGAGGAGGAGCCCTTGAGAACAATGGGCACGTTGGGTTGTATCAGTGCAACCTTCAATTTATCGGTCTTAGGCGCAGCCGCCAAACGGACTGCACCGAATCCAACCATGAACACGAGGACTCCGGCGGTAATCAATCCCCACGTAAGCGCCTTCCTTTTTTTCCGCCGGTTCGTTATTGCCTTGTATAATCCTACATTGATAAGCACGATCAAGGCGCTCAAACCGTATACCCCCCATATGGAAGCGGTCTGGGTAAAAACCGGCCATGGTGTCATGGAATACCCCAGAAGGCCCCATGGGAATGCAAGGTCTGTAAACTCGCGCAGCACCTCCACACCGACCCAGACCAAAGGAGCCGACCACACCCCAATGCGTTTAGTAACCGAAGAGAACAGCCCCTGAAAAAGCCCCATGTACGCAGAAAGGATGATGACGCCCAAAACCAGCAATACCCTGATACCGGGCCTCAGGGGAAAGCTGTTTGTAACGATCCACCATATCATGGGGACAGAAAGGCCTAAACCGAACAGCCATCCGTGGAAGAAGGCTTTTCGTTCGTTCTCGATTATCCACAACAGTGGAATCAGCGCCGCAAATGCCAGGAACCGGGTAGGATAAGGCGCAAAGGCAAACGAGAGGATAACTCCTGAGCCGATGGCTATCAGCCATTTGAACCTTTCCAGTTTCCGGATTACTTCTTTAATACGACTTCCTTTTTTTCGGCAACCGATCTGTAGAATGCGTCGCAAATCCTTGTTAAAAGAAGGGAATCCTCAATTGGGACCGGGAAAGGCGCTTCCCCGAGGGCCGCTGCAACGAAGGCGTTGGTTTGACCCTGGTACGATGAGGGATAGCAGGATTTCTTACTGACCGAAGGAGCTACATTCACCAGTCTTGAAAACATCTCCTTGTGTATCTCCAGGGGGTTGAACAGCGCCGCTCCCTTCGTACCATAGACGTTCAGATAAAGTACGTCCCTGGGCTGGTGCAGTATCCAGCTTACCTCCATAACCAGGACTGAATCGTCTGCAAAACGAATCTGGGCAACCGCCGAATCCTCGGCTTCGAGTTCGGGGTCGCGTTTGAAGGCCATGCCTGATATGCTTTTAGGTATGCGTTCACCAAGGACAAAAAGGGCCAGATCCAGAAGAGCGGTCCCCAGCGTCATGAACGCCCCGCCCCCTTTTATCAACGATTCGAGCCGTGCTCCTGTCAGGTTCCATTTCTGCGCGGAACGCAGCCATCCTGTCTTGGCATATGTCAAGTCCCCCACCTCTTTTCGCTCCATCAACTGGCGCAGGAGTATTGAATCGGGTCTGAAATGAACATCGTGAGCCGCCGCAACCACCTTTTTTGCACGCTTGGATTTTGCGATTATCTCCCGGGCCTGGATTGCATCCACTGTCATGGGGATTTCTACAAAAACGTGCTTTCCGTAGTCGAGTGCGGCAAGGGCCATCGGATGATGCAGGTAGGTCGGGGCGGTTATCACCACTGCATCGATGGTCTCGTCGTTCAGTATCTTCGAGAAGGTGGTAACTATCTTTTCCGGTTTGTAGCGATTCTTCAAAGCCGCCAGCTTGGTCTCATCCTTATCGCAAAATGCTGCAATCTCAACCCTGGGATTTTTCCTAAGATAGGGCAGATGGGCGGTTTGGGCCCTTGCACCGCAACCGACGATTCCTACGCGCAAACTCTTAGCCATAAACCTCCTTATGCATCGATCCCTTCCCCCGGTTTATTCGGTTCCCTTGGCTTGCCTAGATTGCATAGAATACACAATTATCAAACCCCGTCAAGCTGTACATCATATCCATTCGTTTGTAAAAACGAACCACTGATCCGGATATTTACTTATGGTCCGAACCATGCGCCGGTTTATCTCCCGGGTTAAGTTCTCGATCCTTTCTTTGCGCCGGGGTTTTGCGCTCGGCCCTATCGGTTCCTCCACGATTAATCTATATCCTCGTCCCTTCATGATGCAGTAGGCGGGCTGGATTACGGCACCGGTTCTCTCGGCCAGTATAGCCGGTCCCACAGGGATACGCCTTTTGCTTCTTCCGAACCTTACGGACAGGCCGCTTTCACCGATATCCCTGTCTGAAAGCAGCACCAGTATCATGCCTTTTTTGAGTATCTTTATCATCTTGGATACGTCGCCATACTGCACGACACCCATCCCGAACCTTCTCCTTATACGATTGAGCGTCCTCGTGTGGCCTCCGTGTATCTCCTCAACCACGGCATGTACACCTAATCCGCAGGAAGCCAGGTAGCTTCCGCCCAACTCGTAGTTCCCCAGATGTGCCGAAACCAGGATAACCGGTTTTGACTTTACAAGGCTTTTACTCCACCCATCCTCGACCAGGGATTGCAGTTGTCCGGGGTTCATCCATAATGATTTTATCTGGTCTGCCAGGCAAACGCTCCAGTGTCTAATAACCGACCGGGACAGTTGAGGATCGCCAATCCCCAGTTTTACGAGATTGTACTCTACAGCCTTGCGTCGTTTAAGCTGTATCGATGCCAGTATCTTGCCCGTAAGCTCCGCCGCAGGTTTCAGGGCCTCCTCCGGCAGGCTTCGCTGGAGTAGAGACAGGTAGGGAATCAGATTTGCGTAGGCACTCATTAACTTATTATCGAGCAGGAGAGGATCGGGCCTTTTTAGCTAACCGGTCGGCCTGTTTATTCTCTTCCCTGCGAATATGATTGATTCTCACCAGGATGAACCGTTTTTTAAGCGCCTGAACCTTATCGAACAGTTCTCTGATATGTGGTGTCTTAACCTTATATATCCCGTTCAATTGACGATGAAGGAGTTCGCTGTCGGTGTAAACGATTATTACCTCGATCCCCAGTTTGAGGGCCTTTCTCAAGGCAAGAATCAGGCTTTTGTATTCGGCAACGTTATTGGTCGTTCTACCCAGATACTCCATCCACTCACCAACCGTCTTACCGCCTTTTTTTATAACGACCCCGGCACCCGCCGGTCCAGGATTTCCCGAAGATGCCCCGTCTATCCAGGCCCGGGCAGCCTTGCCGACGTCGGCAAACAAATCCCCATGGTTTTCCGAGCCGGAATCACCTGGAATCATGGCTTTTTTTCTAGGGTATCAGGATACGACCGCAGTATTCACAGAAGATCAAATGCTCGGTATGCTCCGCTTCGATGACCTTCTGGGGCGGCACCGGATTCAAACACACCGAGCACCTGCCATCCTCACTCACCTGAGCCACCGCTATCCCCTCCTTGTTCTTCCCGATGCGGTCGTAGATCTCTATCAAATCCTGGGGTATCGCCTTGCGCAATCTGTCGTACTTATCCTGAATCTTTTGGAGTTTTTCCTCGATCTCCGCCTCCTTACCCTGCACCTGTTTTATCTTCTCCTTTTTTCCGGCCTCCTCGGTATCCCGTTCGGATTCCCTTGCCTTAAGTTCGGCCTCATTTTGCTCGATACGTTCCATCAGCTCTATTATCCTGTCCTCGGCCTCGGTTTTTTTTCGTTTTGCGGTCTCTATCTCCTTCAGGAAGGCCTTGTACTCCTCGTTGGTCTTGGCAGAGTAGAGCTGGGTGTTGTATTTTGTTACGGCTTCATCCTGTGTTGAAAGATCGAGTTCCGCCATCTTAATTTCCTTTCGTGCATCCGTCAGGGATTTCTTGGCCTCCTCGAAACGCCGGTGCAGCTCTGCAATCTCGGCCTCTATCTTCTTGACTTTTGCCGGAATTCCTTTCTTCTGGGATAGTAAACGTTGAAGTTCTATGTCTGCAGCTTGAAGTTCCTTTAACAGCTC
>WJJO01000152.1 GCA_014729665.1 Caldifarciminota bacterium | reverse complement strand
ATATAATCCTCACCAGGTTTCCAGCCGGTGATATCTATTTCTTGCAGGTACGAACCATCACAGGTAATAACTAAATACCGATCCTCGGCTTGATTGTTATTCCCGTCTTGATTTTTTTCTGGTAATATTCAAGACCGTATCTCCATCACCTAATCGACTTGTTTGTTTCTTACAGGTAACCGTGAAGGATAGAAGCAGCGCAAGGGTAAAGAATGCCACTCGTCTTATGGACGAAACGTTCTTCATAATCTACTCCCTGGTTTGGATACAATACTACGTCTCTGTGCCAAGGTGTCAAGAGATCGTTTGTACCAGGTATGTTGATAGCGTAAGGTAAATCATGGTCACGGAGCCTGCATTTAATATAATGCAGTGGATATATTACAATCTGGAAGTGCTTTCTGCAGTTCTTCTATTCCGGATTCAGTGATGTTGGGTGTTAACCACAATTCTTTCAGGTTCTTGAGGCCTGCAAGGTGGCGAAGCCCGGCATCGGTAATGTCGGTATACATCAGATTTAACTTTCTCAGATTCATAAGATTCTGGAGGTGCGTTAGCCCGGCGTTTGTGATGTCAGCGTAGTTAAGGTTCAACTCTCTTAGATTGGCAAGACCTTCAAGGTGGGCAAGACCGGAGTCAGTGATTTCCGGTTTTACGTCGAAGCTTAATAACTTGAGGTTGGTAAGATCCTTAAGGTTAATCAAATCATTATCATCTGTTTTCCCCATAATTACTGCAACCAGATTCGGTAATTGCTTAAGCTTCGATATATCCTCTGAATCCGCATAGACGGAAAGAATCAGCTCAGGGTTGGGTAGATCGGTAAACAAGATTTCCTGTAGGTACACTCCGACCACTTTGCCGTTTACAAAAAGTAATCCATCCTCTATACGGTAGTCAAGGCTGTCCTCACCTTGCCAGGGGTAATAATAAGAGTAGGTTTCAAACCTGGGTGAATGTTTGGAAAAGTAGATTAATTCATCACCAGGTATCCATCCGGTGATATCTATTTCACCCGCTGATTTGCCTTCGCAGGTGATGACTATTTTGCGATTCTCGTATTGCTGGAGGTAGGTAACCGTTAAGGAGAGTATCAGTGCAATGATACAGAGTGTCGATAGATTAACAGGCAATCCTTTTTTCACATCTCCTCCTTGTTGAATTAGTATTATACTATACTTAGCAACAGGTATGTCAAGGATTCAGGTATTTGTTGGTTATCTGTAAATGGTGATGTTTCCAAGCGGAAGAGTTGTTGTTGAATCGAGTCAAAAGCTTGCATTACCTTTAATCTTTATTATTCTTAGCCAGGAGGCATGAATGAAACGTTTGCTTGCAGTGACTCTGGCGTGTACCCAGTTCCTTGGAGCCAGCATTATCAACGACGCTTTGAAGCTGGTTCCTGACGGCTGGACAGCGGATACCGAGGGTGCGGTAGTTGCCGACTTTAACTCAGACGGTGATGAAGACATTGCAATAGTATACTACGCGCTGGATCCCGAGTTCGAGATCGAGAACCGTACGAATCGCATACTCGTTGCACTTTCAGACGATAAGAAGTTAAGAAGAGTTGTGGATCAGGGGTTGCCCTGGGGAGAGGATTTCGGAGTGGAAATCAACCTCGATTACGTTGATGGAATACTTAAGGTTTTCCAGCACCGCGGGATAATGCACCAGTTCAACGAATGGGGACTTACCTGGGACGAAACCGCGCAGATGTTCATGGAGCGCACCTCCGCATGGGGGGGTATTGCAGGTCTTGGCTCCTCGGGCTATCATGACGCTTTGACCGGTACAGGTTCGTTTGAGAAGGTTTGGGACGACGTTGATATATCTGTCGAGTACGCTGATATTTACGCAAAGGAGGTTAAAGGAGAGATAACCATTGACGGCAAGGCTACTGAACCCGACTGGGAAAAACCCAGGGAATGCACGCATTACTGGGTTAACTGGGGATCCGAGAACTGGGGGGATGAAGCTGACGCTTCTATGCGCGTCAAGGCTTTGTACGATCCGGCTCATATCTACCTCTTTATAGAAGTTGCCGACGACGATCTCGTTTTACCGAATGACCCGGACGATCTCCTCAATACAGATCACCTCGAACTATGGATAGATCGATTGACGCCGGATATCTCTACCCAGGAACTCGATTATGTATATAATGATTGGGAGCGCAAAGCCGATGAATACACCGTTCAGATAGCGGTTGCAGAAAGCAAGGAGGGCAAGGTTCTATCCGAGATGTGGCTACCCGAAGAAGATATAACAGATCCCGGAGTCAATGTCGGTTTCAGCTACGATAACAGAATACTCACAGCTGAACTCTCACTGCCGTGGGACGTAATACGTCCAAGTGGCACTGTAGATTACTTTTCATTTTCAGTTGTTTACTCCGATTCCGATAATCGAGTAAATCCAAAGCAGGAAACCCTTATCGGTACGTCCACCGTTCGCTGGGCAGAACCATTTACCTTCGGAGGATTATTAACCTTTAAACCCGAACCAGTCTACTGGGGTATAGAACCCCTGGAGGATTATTGATGGAAAAAAAGAAACGAATACTATCCAAGGTGCTGATTGCGATACTGGTCCTTCTTATCGGTGTCGTTGCAGGAGCGGGAGGTTTTTACCTGATATCGCTTGCTCCAAGAACAAATCTTGAGGAGAAGATAGCGGCAAAGGATACTGTGATAACCGAGTTAAACGGACAACTCGACTCACTTAAGGCAGCTTTGGAGTATGTGGAGGAAGAAACCAAGGGAAACGAGAAGATACTGTCTGTCCTGATTGACACTACCTT
>WJJO01000151.1 GCA_014729665.1 Caldifarciminota bacterium | reverse complement strand
TCTGGACAGCGTTGTAGCATGGATTGGACAGACCCAAATGGAAGATATTCTATACCGGCAGCGGAGTGGTCACTACCTGGCAGTAATCCACCTGTATTAGATGATATCTGGCAATTTTGGGTGTTCGAGCCTTTACGTGGAATGGAGCCAATTCAGGGTGAACACACTAGAGTAGAAGCTATCGACTTGAAATCTCAACACGAGCACGGAAAAGCTGTTTACACGATAGACAAGAACCGGTTCATAACCTTGAAGGACGCAGACGCTGTTGCTAGACGCATACTTAAGTTGTTTAAAGACCCTAAAAGAATCCTGATTTTAACAATTCCAATTGACACTGATGTTCCAACCATTGGAGACAGGGTATTCTTTGAGAGTGAACAGGCTTCAATAACTAAAACAACAGGATGGAGAGTGATAGGGGTATCTAAGAAATATTCAGCAAATCAAGCCAGTATTGACTTGAGAGTGGAAGAGATATTGTGAGTTCAACATAGAGGGAAGTAAGATGACAAAGAAATCAAATCTAAAAGGAGAACCAACATACACAATGACCGAGAAAGAGATTGACTTGCTTATTCGTAAATCGCAGAACGGACATGAAAAAGCGTTAAAGTTCTGGAGAGCTATAGGAATTACGGTCGCATCTGCGGTTATTTTATCGGGATTGGGAGCCTTGATAAAGTTTGGTGCAATAGACAAGCAGGTCAGTAACAATACACAAGACATATCTTGTATAGAGAGTAAACTGGAAAAGCTACCGTCAATCGACACTAAGGTAGATATGATTTATGAGGACGTTCAGGAACTAAAGAAAAGGTAACCCACAAAGACCTTATGATATTATTAAAAATACAGTAGAGACGCTCTCAGGCACCTTCACGGGGGTATTAAATTAAACGTAATCTTAAAGTCAAGAACTTACTGATAACCGGTGCAGTAATCCTTGTTATTGGTGTATTAATTGGAATTATGTTAGCTTCAGTAAGATGCGATTCTAAAGCCAAAAAAGAAGACACCGCCACTACTACAACAGAAGAGATTAGAACAGACAAAGACACAGTGATTATCAGAGTACCGGTAGAAACCAAACTAATAGACACGGTAACGATAACTGAAGATGTTCAAACCGTATCAGGTAGTATATTCAGTTATGACAGACCGTTTATTACTTCAGTAAGCTTCTCAGAACAATTACATCAATTATGGTATGTAGAGGCTAGGGTAGACAGCACAGACAAAACAATAGTAACATCTAAGACAGTAGAAGACATTGGCAGCTTTCACCTAACCACTAACACGAACAAGCAAGAAGCAGAGATTGAGTATAACAAACCGATTCTACCGAAGAAGAGACTAGCAGACTTCTATGTAGAGACAAGAGTCAGTTACAACCTTCAAGATAAACTCAAGCTTTCAATAGAGCCGACATGGACTATCTTAGACAGATTTGAAGTAAAAGCTGAGGCATGTGTAAGAGCCGATTCAGTTAATTTTTATGATGTAGGAGTAGGAATAGCTTGGAGGTGGTTTTAACTTAATCTAAAAGGAATAGAAAGAGGCAATAAAACAAGTTAATTCTATATCAAACAAGATTATACAAAAGGTTAATTAAACTAATTCTAAATAACAGATTTCACCACTTTTTCACCATTTTCACCATATTTCACCCCACACGCTCGGTCTGTGGGGTTTTTTATTTTTCAGCCTGATTGACTTTGACCACAGTATCAACCCACTGAACGTAGGAACATCAACATGGTTAGATTTTACGCACTTCAAGCAAACGGTTGATATACCTTACTCTTCAGTAAGTGGCGGTGGAGGGAAGAGAACCCCCGTGCGGTGTCTTGACTTCTATTTCTGCCTAAGTAGAATCTATCCTTACCCTACGGCGGTGTAGCTCAGCTGGTTAGAGCAGCGGAATCATAATCCGCGTGTCGGGGGTTCGAATCCCTCCACCGCTATTTGGAAAATGCGGCGTGGAGTAGCTGTGCTGGTTAGAGTGCGGACGCCTGCGGCGGTTCAAGAAACCTCGATATAACGGTAATACTCGGGGTCCCTGCAAGAGCGCAGCGCGATCTTGTGAGGTGTAAGTACTCTACACGTAGTTGGAAAAAGATTATGACTATAGCAATCGGAGCGGATCACAGGGGGTATAAACTCAAAAGTACCCTTGTTGACTGGTTGAAGGAAAACCATGAGGTAAAAGATTTGGGTGCCGATTCCCGAGAGAGCTGTGACTATTCCGATTACGCAATTCAGGTTGCAGAGACGGTTAGTTCCGGAAAAGCGCAGTTAGGGATATTAATCTGCGGCACGGGGATCGGGATGTCTATGGCCGCAAACAAGGTTAAAGGAATCAGGGCGGCTCGTGTTTGTACCGTCAAGGACGCAGAGATGTCACATCGCCACAATAACGCCAACTTACTCTGTTTCGGAGCGGATACCGGGGTCGATGCCGAACTTGCCGAGAAGATGATAACCGTATGGTTAGAAAATGAGTTCGAGGGCGGAAGACACGAACGCAGGTTAGGAAAGATTTCGGATTACGAGGATAGAGAATGACGAAATCAAAAAAATCATTACTT
>WJJO01000150.1 GCA_014729665.1 Caldifarciminota bacterium | reverse complement strand
TGAAACTGCGTCCTCTTCTGCGGTAAAGAACCGACTCGATTTTGAAAGATTCAGGAGGAATGAAACAAGCTGAGCCATACCTCGAGTCATGGGTGACGCACCTACAACTGCGTGCTTGCGAAGGAAAACTGAGTTGACAATTTGATTAGCGTGAACCGCAGCATTACTGAATCTTCTTTTGTTTATCATGCTTCGTGAATAATCAATCATAACCTTTTGACAATCGGAGTGTCTGCAGGAAGCCAAGACCCTCTCGATACAGTCAGGTGTAACCTCGCCCACAAGCCTTACCCTTATGATACCTGCATTCTTATCGAACCATATCCTGTGTTTCATACCATCACCCTTTCAGTCGCGATAAGGCTTCGACTTCAGTTCTTAAAATCCTCGATTTATGTGGAAGTCCTTTAATTAAAAGCGCTACCTTGATAATTATCCTTTCATCCGTCACTTATTTATTTTCAAACCAGTTCTGTTCGATTACGTTCTTGCAACAACCCCTTACCCTGACAGCGATTGAAAAAAAACAGTACACCCTTACATATTAAAGCAATTAATGTGCCAACCAATACCGTAATTAAGTTATATATATCAACGACTTACCTTCGAGTAAATAGTCAAGACACTAAACACCTGTACGGATTCAGTACAGTTGTATTGAGATCAGACAATTAAGTCTAATAATTACATAATCTTACGATAATGTTTATCTCGTTTTGATTAATTCCGGTTTTATGGGTATACGTAAGTTAAATTCGGAGGGTTTAGTTGATCTCTTCCCTTACCCACGCAAGCGCTTGTGCTTCCGAATCAAAAAACCTTGTTCCCCTTAGTCTTCCCGTAATCCACATAACCCCTCTGATAATGCCGCGCATCAACGTACCTGCCCCTACCACTGCTATCTTATTCTGTCTTTCCCCTCGATGTGAGTGTTTGGCTGAATCAACGGGATTCTTACTCTTTCCGTCAGGTTTTTCTTCGTTTACTTCATCTTGAATGAGCGACATATACTCCTTTCTAATACATAAGTGACTTTCCGCGAATCCAGTAAAAAACTCTTGCCCGCCTGGTTAAGAAAAAACCTCAGCCCCCTTGATGTCATATCATAACCTTATACCGATACAAATCAATACCCGAAATGCCTTAAACCTCAGGGTAAGTAAAAATACCTATAGTTGGAAACAGGAAAACTTTCGGAGATAAGAACCCCGGATATCGAGTTTTGCAGGGAGTCGGAAGAAGTATTATAAGGAATCCCTTACCTTACATTCACTCAGAAAAAACCATCATAGAACGAATCTTCACTCAGCTTTTCTTTCTTTTTTTCCGCGGCCCCGTACGTAAAAGCATAAACAATCCCCCGAGCAAGCTGAAAAAAACGTTCACCGCATCGAAAAGCAGGGCGGTGGCAAGGAAGCTTTCTTCTAATTTATCTTTTAGTTGATCTACCTCATCCTTACATAACTCAACCTCCAAAGGGAATGATGATAAGACCTTCACAAAGGTAACCTCTCTGAGCCCCCATCCACCCACGGAAATCATCGAAGTGGTATTAACGACAGGCATTGATACCGCAAAATGGACGAAGTTTGGACTATACACTACAGTAGTATCAGGCAAGGTATCTTCGATCTGAATCTTGTCTCGAATGCAGTCAGATTCCTGACCAACAAGAGAATTTCCTCCGGCTACACTCAGGCAGTCGGTCTGAAAAAACATATCAGCTTTCTTCTCCTCGGCAACTAAATCACCTTTCGTAATCCTGGGTAACGACAAGAAAAGGAAAAACCATATACATACGATACTAAGTTGCACGCAAAAAGAGACAGCTAAAGAAGTAAACAGTGCACGTTTATGCCTGCGGTAGTGGGTTATGGACATAAACGCATCCGCTATCTTTTTGCCTATCGGGTATTTGAATATCTTGATCTTTGATAACCAGGGTGAAATCCATTTATTTAGCCTTTTTGAAAGGAAAGCAAGGGTTAAGGTTATGGCAACTATAAACATACCGGCAAAGATTATGAGATAGATGAAAATTCCGCTCATTATCGTGTATGGAATACTTGCAATGAACCCGAAGCCGAAGACTGCAATAAAACCCACCATACGGTCGGTCCAGACGATTGAGAACGCCACACCCTTACCTTCGTGTCCTCCCGTATCCATGACGCGGTAAACATCACCCCCGATGGTTGTCGGCAAAACGTTGTTGAAAAGCATGTGGATGAGTACACTTCGATAGAGGTAGAAGAATCCATAAGGATGCTTCCTTGCGCGCGAAAGGATGTACCACCTCAGGGCAATGAATCCCATGAAGAAAAGGAACGCAACCATAGCCATCGCGACCCAGAAAAGGTTAGGGTAAGGATTTGTCAGCACGTTCCAGGCATCCCGTAAATCGAACATTACGACAACGTAGACTATCGCAGCAACGGCTATACCTATCCTTATCCAGAGGAATAAACGCTTGCGTGTTTTTTCCTTCACCAGGCTTTCCCTCGTTCGACTGCTGATAAAAGAAGTCTTTCCACCCTTCGCGCGACCTTATCCCATGTAAGAGACCTGGACCACTCCAAATTAGCCTGCCCCATCTTCTTACGGAGCTTTTCGTCCTTCAACAGCTTCTGGATATAGTCGGCCATCTGCGAAATATTCCCGTGTTCATATAAAAAACCTGTTTTGCCGTCGATTACCGAGTCGGTCAAACCCGGCACACGGGCAGCAACCACCGGAGTACCGCAAGCACCTGCATCGGTGGCAAGGAATCCCCAGCCTTCTTTTGCCGAAGGCTGTACCGCAACCCATGCTTTCTGGTATAACC
>WJJO01000149.1 GCA_014729665.1 Caldifarciminota bacterium | reverse complement strand
TGATTGGGTTCCAAAAAGACTCCTTTTTTTACCACTTACTATAGTTGAAAGCTAGGGAATGTCAAGACAATATACTCCTTTTCTGCGTTGCAGACGCTTGCGACACGGAGGGTCAAAAGATCGCAGAAAAAAATCACAGGCTTGACTACAGCTTGAAATCCGCTCCAAAAGCGCTTACATTAACCATAATAAAAAAACCGGATCTTGTTGAATCCCATATAGGATAGGAAGCCCATCCCGCCTCCAAGCTAACAGGCGCAAGCCAGGGGATTGCCGATAAATCCATAGAAACCCCTGCCCTTAAGGTTTGCTGCCAATCTTGACAGAAGCCATACTCGGTGAATAAATCAATTCTTGTTTCCCGGGTACAGCCCAGGTTGCCTTGTTGAAAAACCATAAGAGGTGAGTAACTTAAACGCAGCGACAGATAAGGCATACTCCACCACCAGTCCGAAAGGGCACCTGCCCATATACGTGCCGATAATCCAATTCCAACCGGTGGTGTGAAACCAAATCCCGCATTCAGTGCGCATATTTCGAGATTTTCACCATGCCTTAAATAAAAATCGCTTCCAGGTATAATCCCGCCGACGGTAAGAAAATCAAAACCAATCCAGGGTGATAGTTTATCTGTTCCTGACGTAAATTGATTTAATACGATTTTTTCTTCTTGAACACCAGTCTGGATTGGCTGTTCGATTCCCCATGCACCTGCCGTGGCAATAATATAGGGTCCTGAATCCTCAAAATAGTCCTTCAATATCCAGCCGCCTTCAATTGTAATCGGAAAAACGTAAGCAGGGATTGAGATTGAATAGGAAGCGCCAACCTTCAATACATAATCCTCACTCCAGACAAATGTATAACCAGGTTCCGCAAAAAAATCAAACCGGCTATAGCGTTGGTAGTTCCCTTTCACTTCCTTCCAGGTCATGTAAGGCGTATAACTTATTTTCAAAGATGCAACCGGTTCACCATAAGCAATAGGACCTACCCATAATCTACCCCGGATCCCCAAACCATAAGGTGGTCTTAATCCTGCACCGAATTCGATTAGTGAGAACTCTGTAAAATCAGCATCAAAACCGTAATGAGATCCTCCGATACCTTGAAAGCCCCAGCCAAGGGTTAGTGCCTGGGCTGATTTCCAGCCCGTGAGATTAACGGGCGCATCTGTTTTTTCAGGAATAATGTCCCATACCCCTGTCAGGATTATTAATATACCGATTAATAACTGCATGTCTCCTCCTTTGATAAATCTTGTAAGTTTATTCTTTACACTTCACGTTACACTTACGTTTCGATAAAACCACCACATCGAATAATATTTAAGCATCCATCATCTAACCGCATCCAATTCCGCTTTCTTTTTTACGTAGCGGACGCTTGCGGCACGGAGGGTCAAAACGAGGAAATTATATGACAATGTCCTCCACGACCAAATCATTCTCTGCGAACCGCTCGAACCTCAGGGGTGCTGCGTCGATGGTCTTGTAGGAACCGTGGACGATTAGTTCTGCAAGGGCGAGGGAGGCCGCAGGCGCAACCATTGCCCCGTGCCCTGACCACCCGTTGGCCAGATAGAGTCCTGAGTATGCTGGATGCTGCCCAAGGATGCCGTTGTGGTCTGCTCTGGTTATAGAGTAAAGACCGCCCCACATCGATTTTACGTTGCAGTGCTCCGTACCCGGGATGCGCTCCTGCATGTAGGGACCTATCTCGTCCTTGTAGTATGCGAGCGATGGTTCCTGATCGAATCCGGGCGCCTGGTCAGGGTCGGCGCGGCCTATCTGCAGGTTTCCTGTTTCGTACTTGAAGTATATGCCCCGGTCGATTATTACGAGCGGGATGTTATCGTATCCTGCGATATCGGGCAGGTTAGTAACGAACAACTGGCGCTTGGTAGCATCGTAGGGCAGGTTTTCGTCATCTTGCAGACCGGAAGCTGAAAGAAGCTGTGCAGACCACGGTCCTGCGGCAAGTACAAGCATGGACGTACCGATCTTGCTTCCGTCAGCCAGCTCGACCCCTTTTACCTTTCCTGCATCGAACTGGATGCGCTTGACCTCGGTGCGCAGATGCACTTCGATATCCTCACCGTACTCTTTCTGGGCGCGTTCAATGTATCCCTTGGCCGCGGCCGATGGATCGAACGAACCGCAGTCTGGGCCGAAAAGTCCGCCGGCAATGGGTTCGAATCCGGCGAACTCGACGATATCGGAATCTATGTGATCGAGTCCTGCCTTTAGTCCCGGAACCATCTTCTCGACCTCTTCAGGTGAAAGGAGTTCGGCCTTGACCCCGGTCTCGTCAAAAGTGGGCTTGTAGGACTTTATTCTTTCCCAGGGCTCCGGATAGAAGGTAAACAGGTACCCGTGCTGGTGAAAGCCTATGGGGATTGAAAAATCGGTCTCGAAGGTCTTGAGGAAACCGATTGAGTAGGTGGCCATTTCCATGTTGATTCGCGAGCCCCAGAGATTGCGGAACGCGCCTGCGGACTTGGCCGAGGTCTCCTCGGCCAGTGCGTCTCCGCGTTCGAAAAGACCGATCGAGCCTTCAAAACCCTGGGACTTGAGATTCCAAAGCACGGAAGCGCCGATCACGCCCCCTCCGATGATTACGATATCGTACGAATCGCGCAAAACTGCCTCCGGGTTTTAGACTGAGTCTATCTCTGATACATTAATTGTCAAGCACAAGGCTCTCCTTTCAGGTCATCTTAAAAAAACACAAAGTCTGTAGTTATTTTTTGTCTTGACACAGGGCATCCCCCGGTCTATACTGTCTAAAACTTAAACCCAAGGAGGAAATAGCAATGAAAAAGGTAATCTGGATAAGTTCGCTGGCCATACTGCCGCTTGTGGCGCAGCCGGTATATACGGCCGATGATTTGCCGGAGCCAGGCTACGAGGCAACCTTCACCGCGGACACGACCAAGGATTTAATCGTAGACGTAGGCAGCACAGGTGGTCCTCAAGAGTGGGATTACTCCAGGACATTGGAGGGGCCCGAGATAACATTCAATGTTACTTCACCTGCCGGCACGCCTGCGGGTGATTCATTCCCGGATGCCGATATCTGCTACTACATGGACGATATGCCGAATCCTTCAGGCGAGATGGATGCCGACGTAGAATCCTGGCAGTACTTCAAGATCGAGGAAGATGGGATGTACACGGACGGCGAGTATAGAAACGTGGTTTCCGACACCTTTGATATCACCCAGTACAAAGATTACGATCCCGACATTATAAATACACCATTACCCATGCAGATGGGTGCTAGCTGGCACACAGAAACCTATACGATGGACACACTGGATGAAAATGGACTGATAACCCTCGAGATGTGGCGTTACAATTCAAACGAAGCCGACGCCTGGGGAACCATCTCCGTTCCAAATGACAATTACCAGACGCTTCGCTACATCACCTACGATACAGTAGTAACGAAATTCAACTTCATAGTACCCGGCGAACCGGACACCTCGACCTCCATCAACTACACCTGGGTCACAGCAAACGCAGGCCCTGTAATGATGATTAGCAGTAAGGACTGGGAAGAAAATCCCGACTTCGACACGGCAGGATTCTACGCGGCGCTGACAGCGAATAACCTTCCCGGTATAGAAGAAGAGGATATTGAGAAATTGCCGAACAACGTCAGGCTTTCCGGTTCTGAGTTGCTGTTTACTCTCACACGACCCGGTTACGTCTCGATAGAGATTTTCGACGCTGCAGGAAGAAAAGAGGTCGTCATTCTCGATGGTATACTGCCTTCGGGTAAACACTCTATGGCATTACCAGGTGCATTGAGTGAAGGAGTGCACTTCGTCAGGTTCATGACTCCGGCGTTTTCAAAAGGATTGAAGTTCGTCAAGACGCATTAATTTGAATCAATTAACTGTTAAGGCGGGGTTTAACCCCCGCCTTTTTATTTATTCAAATATGCTTCGTAATATATAAGATACAATACTAGAAATTATATTAATTGTATATTATCCGACGCCACGTACACGTCGTTGCCGTCGCTTTCGGTCTTAACGTCCCAGTACCAGTCGCCGTAGTGGTTGTAGAAGCTGGTATCGGTCATATCGCGGGGGATGGAGCCTATCCGGTGCCCGACGTTCCACCAGTGCCGTTCTCGTTTGTTTTCACGTATTTCCCAGGTTTGACCGCCGTCACTTGAGAACAGCAGGAAGCCGCACCCGCAGCCAACGTAGCCGTGCTGGTTGTCAGTCCTGTCAAAATCCACGCTCAGGAAGGGAACGATTGCATCATCTTCGTATAGAATTGGCGGCATGTTTACCTGCAGAACTGAATCCCAGGCTTCAGCGCCGTCGCCACCGTCGGTCGTGTACCATATCTGGCCCCTGCCCGGCCCGGGGATTGGAGGTTTAGCAATCAATGTCCCATTCTGAGTGTACACCGTATCACGGTACCCTACTATCCAGCCGTGGCCTTCGTCTGTAAAGCACACGTCCGTTAGGGTGTATGCCGTATCAAGGGTAAACGAAACAGAAGAATCGGTTATACGGAACTGGTCTTCGCCCATGACAGGTGTCAGGCTTGCCTCGAACCGGCGCACCCTGCCTTTATCTCCTACCACCCAGAAGGTGTTTAGATTGTTCTTGACCCTGGTTACCGCGTTCCAGTCGCCTTTATCAGGCGAAGTATTGCCTATCTCGTCTACGTAATGATATGAATATGCAGTTTGCGCCTGCATCAGCCCTGCCACTGCAAGGACTGCAAGGCAGGTAATAAGGATTAGTCTTTTCATTGTTATTTACTCCTTACACTAACGTTTTTTAGCAGCCGAAGGCTGCCTGCGATCTTTTCTCCGTCAGGAGAAAAGGAGCGTTTACTTTACCACGATGACTTTTTGGGTCACCGCGGCGTCTCGCGTTGTCAGGCGGACGGTGTATGCACCGGAGGGTACCCTTCGTCCCAGGTTATCCCTAAGGTCCCACACTGCGCCCGACTCCTTTAGCGCTGCGTACCGGCGTACTAATGCGCCGGTAACGTCGTAGATGGTTAGCGTTACCTCCTCGTTTAAGGGTTTGTCATAAGTAAACCGCACCTCGTTACGAGTAACGGTCGCTGAAAGCTTAAGCTCTAAACCTGTATCGCCCCTATCAATCTCTTCTATGCCTGTGCCGGTAAAGGTGCAGAGCCACACCTTTGGTAAATCCGCCGCATAGCTGCCCATCAGGAACTCGTCCCTTCCGTCGCCTGTAAAGTCCCCGGCTTCCTCAATCGTCCAGCCCGGTTCCTCACCGTTACGGCCTTCGAGCCATGCGTCGTAGACATCGTCAGTAAAGTTCCCCCCGCGATAAAAGTAAACCGCACCGTCCCAGGTTGGTCCGTGTTCAACAGGCGCTGCGAGTATAAAATCGTCCCTGCCGTCATGATCCACGTCTCCCGCACTGGATGCCCCGCCTCCCCAGGTTAATCCAGACGAGTCGTTACGCCCCCATATCTCCAAATCAACCGCATCGTCGTAGTCCTCTCCTCCGAACAGCACGTAGGCCTTACCGCGCTCGGAAACAAATATAGAACCGAAAATTGCATAGGCTCCATTAGAATTATACAATAAATCAATAGGACACAAGCCCAACTCATTTCCTGCGGTTTCGCCTTCCACGGTTACGTCCTCTACGGTGTCCATTGGGTCTCCCCCGAAGTAGATGTAAATCCTGCCCGAGTTCGGTCCGTAGCTCCGCGCGCTTACCATCACGTCGTCAAAGCCGTCGGCGTTGAAGTCACCGCCCCCTGCAACCTGCCAGCCGAAGTTTTCCTTATAGCCGCCTTCTCCGTGGCAGTAGCCCCCGGGCAGGATGAGGTCGGGCTGGCGCTCACCCGAACCGAAATCAGGTCCGCCAAGGTAGATGTAGGCGCCGCCGTAGGTGTAGCGGGGTCCATACCCCCCCGCTATGAGGTCGTCGTACCCGTCTCCGTTTATATCACCGGCGTTGGCTATCGAGCAACCGAGTGCACCGCTGGGCAAATCATCATCGTCCATCCAGGCGTCAACTTCCTGACTATCCACAAGCGGGCCGAAGTAG
>WJJO01000148.1 GCA_014729665.1 Caldifarciminota bacterium | reverse complement strand
TTTTTTTACCCCCTGTCTCGGAGGATTTTTCGCCCCCTTCAGATTGAGACGTTTTTTCTGCCGGTTCAGGCTTTTCTAAGGTCTTTCGTGGTGTTTCTTCCTCAAGAGTTTCTGGTTTCGATTCGGAAGATTTGGGAGTAACGGCAGGCATACCGCTGCGCAGACGCTGTTCGTTGAGTTCCAGTATCTGGCCTTCGAGCTCGTGGATGCGTCGTTCCAATGAAGATATCCTGGCTCCAATAGCCGGAGATTTCTTGAGCTCTTCCCACGTTTTATTCTCGAGTTCGCCTTCCTGTTCCTTGAGTTCATCAAGCTTGCCCTTCACCCGGTTGCGGTCTTCCCGGAGTTCTGCTATCTCTCGCTCCAGATGAGCCTTTTCCTTGATTGCCAGCTCCATGGCCGAGTGTTCCTTGCGAAGGAAGTTGAGTCTCTGATTGATGTCTTGTTCCTCTTTCTCAAGATTATTAATACGTGTTTCGAGCATATTCAGTTCTCTGCGCCGCTTCTCAAGCTCGTCTGAAGATATGAAATCGGGATCTTCGCGAGATATTGAGCCGGGCGGAGGAGCAGCACGCTTTGAAATCTCATATTCGGTCATCTTATCCTGTACAGATGTTTTCTCCCCGGAGCCTTCGGTCTTCATCTTCTTCCACATGTCGTCGCCTTCGCCTTCCTTCTTCTGCTTTCCGAACTTGGCCTCAAGTTTTTTTAGTTCATCTTCCTCGGAGACAGGCTTTTTTTCTTCCTTCTTCTCTTTTACTTGTTCCGCTTTTTTCTCTTCATCCTTCTTTTCGGATTTTGGTATAAACTTAGGCATATCTTTAGGATAGTCATATTTTTGGGATAGTCAAGCGCGGTAATTATAGCATAAAAAAGGAAGGGGTCACGGATGTGACCCCCGATGTTGCGTGTCTAACATCCCAAAACCAAAGGAGGCTTTATGGTTCAGCGTGTCGCTTCTTTAATAAGCAATTATCATGCCAGGTCCCCTTTAGTGGTTAAGCCTCCTAAAAACGTGATTTAACTTTACAGACAGTATCTCAGAGCTGTCACTTTTGTGTAACTCCTTGCACGAAAAGATACACCCTTGAGCACTCATGGTCCCCAACTTCCACTGCGACAATTCATTCGATAAAATCAGCGTCCGGTTATAGTTCCTTTACGTTCCACATAGCTTGCCAGAACGGCGTTCACCGCAGTACCGGTATCGCAGAAATCACACCCTTGCTTGAGAACCTCGTATCCGTCACCACCCGCGGCAAGGAAGTTGTTGGTTGCGATGCGGTATGTCCTGCTTTCATCGAGTAGGTTGCCTTCTATATTGATGTTCACGACGGAGTCGTTTTCTGTCTCGTAGGTAATCCCGGCAAGATGCAGGGTTCCGCCGGAATGAGGGCCGTGAGCGATATCGGTCGAAAGAACCTGCCTTACTTGTTCCGCCGTGAGTTCCATGGTTACAATGGTATTATTGAAGGGCAGTGCGGTGAGTATATTCTTAAGCGATACGTCCCCGGGGTGAATCGATGCGCGAACCCCTCCCGCATTAGTAAACGCGAAATCCGCCCCGGTCTCCTCTTTTATGAGTCGGGCAAGCAGGTTCCCCAGGGAAAGTTCATCCCTTTTATCGCAAAATCCAGGAACCAGCGAGACCTCAGTCTTGCCCAGGGGCTGAGCTATCTTCTCGTCTACCAGCTTCGACTCGGCTGCAATCCTTTTAGCTATACCTGTATCTTCCGGAATCGAATCTGCTAAAAGGATAAGCTCGTATTCCCAGTCGGTTATTTCACCCCTCTTGACCTTTGCATCAAACTTGCCCACGTATAAGGTACTCGCCCCGGCCTGAACCACGAGGGCGTTGTTAATCTCACGCGGCTGTTCGAGCACCGTGTGGGAGTGCCCGCCCACGATGAGGTCTATCTCGGGTACTTTTAGTGCAAGAAGGGAGTCGTAATATACCCCCTGGTGGGTAAGGGCGATTATCAGGTCTTCTTCCCCGTATTCAAGTAATTGGATGTTATCGGCCATGGCCGTATCGGGGGAGGTGAAAACAAGCCCTTTTACGTTCTCAGGATGGGTACCTGAAGGCGTTGCAGGTGTCGTCAGCCCGACTAATAAAACGGAATTCCTGCCTGCCTTGCTTTCAATATATCGCTCGAAAAGAAAATTCCCGGCTTCATCTAATACGTTGGCCGATAACAGCTCAAACTCGGCCTCCGACTCGAGAGATTCCAGATTATCCTGGCCGAAGTCGAACTCGTGGTTACCTGCGACCATGGCGTCGAGGTCCATCCGGTTCAAGAGCTCGAAGTCCAACTTTCCCTTGCTCATGTTGGATATTGGCGGACCCTGCAGGGCGTCGCCTGCGTGCAAAAAGAGAAGGGGATTGTTATTCTCCTCCGCTTCATTCCTGAGTGAATCCACCACGTAGGCCACCCGTGCAAACCCGCCGTACTCACGACCGTCCTTAGCCTTAATGGGTTCAATCTGACCGTGGGTGTCGTTGATGTGAACGATGGTAAGTCTCTTGGCTGGATATAATAAGACCGGTAAGACCAAGGCCAACAGTAAAAGTGTATAAGGTTTTTGAAATCTTTTCATTTAACCTCCTTCACTCATTCTATACAACTTTCAGGTGAAAGCAATAGACATGCCTGATTCGAGTATCGAAATAGGCGTGAATCCAAAACAATTATACTCCACGTTTTGTGACCCTGAACAGCAAAAAAACAATAGAAAATCGCATTGTTGCAGATTAGCATATAATTAAACCCGTTACATAAGTTCCGTCAATGCTTAAGTTGTCAACGCTTAATTGTTATATGTATAAATCAACCTAAAAATACTTGACAAACAATTAATTTGGCCTATATTTAAGTTACAGGATAAAAAATACCTTCGGGGGGGGGCGCTAAGGCTCAGGGTAAGACATAAGTCGAGGGCGTTCCTCCCGTGGGTTATAACCACAAACGGGCTTAAAGCCCGAAGGAGGAATGATGCGTAAAAGAAAAGCATCTACCTAACAATCATCGCGGTCGCGGTGATGCTTCTTTCAACCGGCATAACCAAGCGGAATACTGCGAAAAGTGGTGTTTTTTCTTCTTCGGCGTAGCACAAAGCAACTATATCATCTACGACGGTAAAACCTACTACCTGAACGATGGAGCCGGCTACACATGGTGTTTAGAAGGTGAATGCGACGGCGGTGACGGCGACTACTTTCACCCTGATTCGACAGACGGTTGGGCGAAGTTTAAAACATCGGACGGACGCGATAGTCTTGTTCTATACGACAGCACCTACAGTACCTATGACTGTTCAGGTTGCAAGGATACCGGGCAATCCGGTCTCAAGGAAGGCGATGGCACATGGTGCGGCTACGACATCGTCAATAGTGTTTTCTTCTACGGAACCTGGGATACCGGAGACCACTTCGATACGGATTACTTCAACTACACCCCCAGCCCTCCCGAGGTTACCGCTGACTGGGACGTTGTCGGTGTTTCTGACAACAAAACTGTCTCCGGCGGCGGAGGCGGAGGCTGCGGTAGAATAACGAATAATGCGAATTGTTTCTAGCAAGGCTTGAACCCGGTGGGGAGGCAGACGCCTCCCCACTGGACTTGACTTGGTTGAGCGCTTAACTAATATAACCTGTAAGGAGGTTTTATGTTTACGCTTGTCCTTTTGCTTTTCGGAGGGGTAATAACAGACGATTTCCTGGTTGAACCCGATTCGGTGAAGGGACATCAAATAAGCTCTTCGGTGGCGATTCTTCCCAACGGCAACTTTGCCGTAGCCTGGAAAGACAGCATCCCGACAGATAATAAGTGGTTTTCCTACGGTGACGTTTACATTCGGTTCTTCGATAAGAACGGCGAGGCCATAACCGCATCAAGAAGGCTCAACTATGACAGCGTCGCATCAAGACCTCTTCTTGCAGCTGACGAGAACGGACGTGTACTGTGCTTGTGGTGCGCATCCAATGAAAACACATTTGGGGGAAGCCTTGCAGCGCAGGTTTTCGACTCCATCGGTCAGCCTGTAACCGAACGAACGTTGATCGTCCGGGATTCGATAGGTACAGAGTATACCGAATGTGCGGCAATTCCGGGAGGCGGTTACTGGATAGTATTCAGTATAGGAGAGACCCTGTGGGGTCAGCGTTTAGACTCGATGTGCAACCCTGTCCGAGAACGCGTTAAGGTCTGGAATTGCACAGCCGAGCACCCGGTGTGGGGTAACGTCTCCACAGGCGTCAGCCCTGATGGTGCGGCGGTGGTTGCCTGGTTTTACAATCCATCCTATTCTTACTGGTTCAACTGTTTTCAGATAGTGGATTCATCGAACAACCTGGTCATACCATCCGGTCCTGATACCTTCCGCCTGGTCAGTGAGGACCACGTTCTCAACAAGCTACACAGACAAACCAGGATTCGCTGGCTCGACGAAGATCGGTTCGCGGTATTCTGGCTCAAATACCCCAGGATAGAGGTAAACAGTATGATTAACGGGATTCAGGTTAAGCTGTTCGATTCGATGGGTGATTCTATTTCTGAGGTTCACACCCTCTTGGATGACCCTCACGCCGCGACAACTTACAAACACGACCCCCTCGTTGTTACCCCGGTAATTGGGGGGCGGTATGCAGTCGCCTACGAACGCGGGTTCGACGGCCCAGGTTTTCGTTACTATCGTATTGCCGGGTTCCTTGCAGACACGTCGCTTCAGCGAACGACCGGCATCTTCCGGTTTGCATCGAGCGAACCACACTACGAACAGCAGGAGACTTCACCCTGTGTTGACGCTGATTCCGAGCGTGTAGTGTGGGTATGGGAAGATAACAGTAGAATCCGTATAGATACTTTCCCATACTACACCGACATTCACTGCACCATCACCGATTGGGATATGGTCGGCGTAGACGACCAACCGACCCTCCTCCCATCAACCATCGAGTTGAACGCGGCTCTCAATCAATTGGCATACGAGGTACAAGGCGAGGCGATGCTGACCGTATACTCATCAGACGGAAGACGTGTACTTTCCGAGTCGATCACAGGCAAGGGTGAGTGGTTGCCGCAAGCCTTGCCATCCGGTGTATACTTTGCGCGGATTGTGGCTGAGACAGATAATGCAGTTAGCAAACTGGTAATTTTACGCTAAGGTTCCGATCCTTTTGAACTCCAGTTCAAAAGGGAGGATAAAGCAAAGGTGGTAGTCGTAAGATAAAGAGAGTATTGACAAGCCTTATTACGAGCCTATCGTTGACGTGACGTAAGGAGGAAGCTATGAGTTTTAGTGTATTAAGCTTGATACTATCCGCAGGCGTTCTGGTAGAGCCATTTCCGTTGGCC
>WJJO01000147.1 GCA_014729665.1 Caldifarciminota bacterium | reverse complement strand
TCCCAGAACCGTACCGCCTCCTCGCTCTTCTTACCCGATGTATCAGGAATCTTCTCCTCTTCCTGACCTAGTCCCCAGGCGCCAAGCATTGGTGCGCAGAAGTGCCGGGCGTAATTCCAGCGCACCAGGTCCCAGTTGACCGGGTGCTCAAACGCCTTGTAGTTAGCAACCAGAAAATCCCTGACCTTCAGGAAGTCATCAGGTTTGTATTCCCGGAATCTTAAACTCATCATCCATTCTACAATGCGCGGATGTAAAGTCAATTGACTATTTGAAATACAGAGATCACAGAGCAACCGATAATGGGAAACAGATCAATCTCCGTGCCCTCTGGAAGCAACTTCGTCGTGATGTTCCTATTTACTTAAAAGCATACAACCTGTGAAGTTCGTAAAGCGAACTTTAAAGCTCGCGATATGCGAGATTAAAAAGCATCCGCCAAAGGCGGAGATTAACTCGCATACGACCTGCGCCCGTATTCCTGGAGGCAACTTCGTCGCCTTCACGAGCTACGACCTGCGCCCGTATTCCTGGAGGCAACTTCGTCGCCTTCACGAGCTACGACCTGCGCCCGTAGCTCGTGTGATCTCTGTGGTTATAAAACCCTTGACAACGGGAGATTGCCCTGTATGCTTTTGTCTACATAAGGAGGATTTATGGCTAAGATAATAGCATACTGCGGAATAAACTGTGCGGAGTGCCCGGCTTATCTTGCACACAAAAATGACGATGACGAGTT
This sequence comes from Caldifarciminota bacterium, assembly GCA_014729665.1. Lineage (GTDB taxonomy): Bacteria > Hydrothermota > Tepidihabitantia > B3-TA06 > B3-TA06 > WJJO01. The sequence continues at coordinate 5,200 of WJJO01000147.1, read as the reverse complement.
GAGGGCTGTAACTGCCGAGAAGTGGTCGAAGGCCTACAACTCCGATATAAAACCCGAATACGTCAACTGCGACGGATGTACGATGGAAGGACGCCACGTCGGCTATTGTTCGAAGTGCGGTGTGCGCAAATGCGCATCTGCAAAGGGTGCCCAAAACTGCGCCCACTGCCCGGACTATCCTTGCGAAACCCTCGAGGCCTTCCTAAAGATGGCTCCGCGAGTAAAGGAGAATCTGGAAGAGATCAGGGCGAATCTGTAGATACGGCTGTGGAACGCAACACACACGAAGTGATGACGTGTATAATGAAAAAAAAATACAAATCAAGTGTGAATCTGTCATCAGTTGTTTCTTGGCATTCATGCAAATTGTTGAAGCTTGACAAGAACATCACCATCTATAAACTCATATATGGGTGAATTGAATAATGAATGAGGTATTAACGGATAAAGGGATTGCGAAACTTGTAGCAGAACCAAAGCTTTTGCAAAAAGACTATCAAAGTCGAATTCAGTTAAAACCAAAACGCGGCCATAAAGAAAGGGAACTTGACCTAAAAGGTAACGAAGGTTCAGATTTCCGATTAATATTTCGTCAAAGTGATTTTAATGCCTTAGATTTTTCGGTAATCTTAGCGTTCCTTCCGCCTAGTTCTAATCAATTAATACGTCTTCGACGATATAGTGGAAAAAGTCATATGCATACAAACAAACTCGAAAATCAAACTTTCTATGATTACCATATTCATATAACCACAGAACGATATCAGAGCTTAAGCCTAGAGATGATCGATGCTTATGCTGAACCTACTGACCGTTATTCCGATTTTCATGGAGCAGTCAAATGTATGCTTGCAGATTGTTCTTTTGATATCCCACAAGAGCCACAACAAAGTAAAGGTTTCTAAGGAGAATGTATGGTTATAGAAACAATTGAACATGATTTTAAGAAAAAGATATGTGAACAACTAAAGCTTGAGCCGGAAGGAATAGATAGATATAGGATATTTACACCCTTTATGTTTGATGATGGTGATCATCTTGTTATTGTCCTAAAACGTTCAGATGGGCAGTGGATTCTCTCAGATGAAGGTCATACTTATATGCATCTTACATATAGCATTCCGGAGAAGTATTTACAACGAGGTGGTCGCCAAGGAATTATCACTAATGCCTTATCTATGTTTGATGTAGAAGACCGGGATGGTGAGCTTCGTTTAGGCATACATGAGGATCGCTATGGTGATGCACTGTATAGCTTCATCCAAGCCCTAGTTAAGATTTCAGATGTCTCCTATCTTTCGCGTGAATGGGTTAGATCAACATTCATGGATGATTTTAGAGTGTTTATTGAAGAAAGAATACCGGAAAATAGGAGAATATTCAAGTGGCACGACCCAGAACGGGACCCTGAAGGTAAGTATATTGTTGATTGCCGAGTGAATGGTTTGAAAAGACCCCTATTTATATTTGCCCTTCAAAATGATTCGCACGTTCGGGATGCAACAATAAGTATCCTTAAGTTCGAGCAGTGGAGAATCCTGTCGCATCCAATTGGTATTTTTGAAAATCAAATAGATATAAACCGTAAAGTGCTTGCGCGTTTCAGCGATGTTTGTGAAAAACAGTTTTCCAGCCTTATTGCTAACAAACCAAGAATTAGCGATTACCTAGGGAGAGAATTTTCTGAAACATAAGAAGTCGGTCTTTTCACAACCAAGTTATATCGCTAATAGTAGTATCTACATTAACAAATTGTAATTCTGGTTATCTACATCAGAAAATAAGGAGTGATAATGAATACGACAGATAAGTTCAAAGGATTTCCCGAAAAGGGTCTGAAGTTCTTAAAAAACCTTGCTGCAAACAACAACAAGGAATGGTTCGAGGATAATAAGGAAGTCTACAGACAACAACTTGTAGCGCCTTCTCTTTCCTTCATCACAGAGTTCGGGCAACTTCTTCAAAAGAAACTATCTCCAGACATCGTCTTTGACACACGCACCAACGGGGCGGGATCCCTGTTCCGCATCTACCGGGACGTCCGCTTCAGCAAGGACAAGTCCCCGTACAAGACGCACCTTGGAGTCCTGTTCTGGGAAGGTGAGGGCAAGAAGATGGCAAATCCCGGCTACTACTTCCACCTCGAACCTGGGGGTGCAGTTATCTACGCAGGTCAGTACATATTTGATAAGCAGACCCTCCAGAAGTACCGCAGTGCGGTTGCAGATGAGGAGCGGGGTTCCGAGCTCGAGAAGGCAATCCAAAAGGTCAAGAAAGCAGGTTACGAGATAAGCGGACAGCACTACAAGAGGGTGCCACGGGGATTCGCACCGGATCATCCCAGGGAGGAGCTCCTGCGCTACAACGGTCTTTATGCACAGTCCCCTGCAATAAAGGTTGCAGAGCTAACCTCTCCCCAACTGATAAAAGCCTGCCTCGAACACTGCAAAAATATGGCGCCGATTCAGGAATGGCTGGTCAACCTGAAGCAAGAATCCGTCAGGTAACTGCCCAACACCGGAAGTAATAACTCATCCCGAAATAAGCATAAGTTTTTTTATATCAACATATTGCGCCCTTTATCCCTCGGGAAACCTACATCAATTCCACACTGATACTGCGGATTTGGAACAAATTATCCATTGATCTATCTGTATCTAGGCGGATTAGAGAACCCGCGCGCTCCAACCTTTGTGGTTCAACCGATACCCAACTCTCTCTTGGCAAGATTAACTCCCTCAACCATGTTACACAGCTTATCGTAGGTAACCCCCCACGTACGTGTCCGCAGACCGCAGTCCGGCGACACCATGATGCGCCCGGGATCGCCGATGACGTCCGCCGCGTAGAGGATGCGGTCGCGGATAAGCTCCGGCGGCTCGATGAAGTCGGTGTGTATGTGCAGCACCCCGAGTCCGACGATAAAGGACGTATCCTTCAGATCGTGGAGGATTTCATAACCGAACCGTTTGTCAGGTGTGGTGCCGGATTCCTGGGAGTCTCGGTTGGCGTACTCGAGGTGAACCTCGTCGAGGATGCCCTCGAGCTCTTTGAGGTGAGGAAACAGCAGCTTGTAGTTCGAGAAGCATATGTGTATGGTGAAGAAGGTCTTTCCTGCAAGGTCGCCGATGCTTTCCTTGACAGAGGTGATGAACTCGGGAATTTCGTCTCTTTTAGTTGTAGCGGCAGGTTCGTCTATCTGCAGGTAGTGTGCGCCTGCCTCGTGCAGGGACTTAAGCGTCGGGTATATGGTCTCGCGCGATACGTCGGTAAGGAACTGGGAGCGCGCCTTCTTGCGCCTTTCGTGAATGTCCGCGGCACCCGGGGTCAAATCCTTCACGTAGTTCTCGTCGAAACTCCAGTCGACTATCGTGTAGGCGCCTGTGATGGGCACCTTCACGTCGTTCCGGGCTATCTCGGCCATCTGGCGGTATTCCTGTGTATGGAGGTCCTCGGCAAGACCGGGCTTGCCCACGCACGACGCCTTGCGGTAGTACTTGTTGTCGAAGCTGCGCACGTGGCCCCGGAACTGGAAGCCTGACATACGCTTGACAGGATGCTCATACATCTCCACCCGCTGCTGCTCGCCGTCCCAGACCAGGTCAATACCCGCCTTCTCCTGAAGCCTTATCCCGTACAGGGATGAGAACCACTTGATGCGAGCCTTCTCCTCCTTCGTGAAGCCCTTTCGTTTGGAGAGCAGTTCCACGAGTTCCGGCGTCTCTTCTATGTCCAGTCTGCGGCCCCAGTCCCTGGCTTTCTGGATATCGTCATCGGTTATGGCAAGCTTACGGAAGGGCTTCACCCTCCAGCCCGGCTTTGCCATCGAGCCTACCTCGTGGGTTATGAAAGGTTTCTGTATCTTCATGACATCACCTCCTTGAGCACGTCGAGTTTTGCATCGGCCGCTTCGCGTGGCAGGAGCTCCGCCGGTCCTGCAAACGAAGCAAATACCTGCGAGCGGTCGATGTGCCACGTGACGGAGTTGAAGAAGTCGCGGAGCTTATCTGCTTCCTCTACATGGGTGGAGTCGGTGGCAACTGCACCCGTCATCAGGAGTTTTCCCATAGGAAATCCCTGGAGAATCTTCTCGACCGGATTTGCATAGAAATCTATGCCGAATCCAGAGACAGGCAATGTGTAAAGGAACTCGAGCTCTGAGGTAACGTCGAAGAAGGCGGTTGCCAGTATCACAGGCGTGTTGGAATAGGTCGAAATCTTTGCAAGGAAGTCGCGGCCTAACTTGCGCTCCTCGTCGGTGAGTTCTGTAAAGCCCACGGAAGGCTCGAAGATCACGAGCATCTTCTCGGGTAAGGTCATGAGCCTGCGGGCGACCGTATCGAGGATCTCGGTAATCTGGGCGTATTCAATGTTGCGGGAATACCTCTTGAACAGGTATAGAAACGGCATCGTAAACACAAGGGCCGAGTCCGGAGTATACATGCCCCCGGCAAGGAAGTAGCGTTCGACCCATTCGTCAAGTTTACTCTCGTCGACTGCAGGTGTTTCTGAGGAGGGTTCTAGTACTTTCCAGAACGTATTGGTCTCGAAGAAGCGCTTCAGGCCGGTGACCTTGCAGCCTGTAATGATATCTGCATACGGCCTGAGATGATCCTGCCAGGCAAGGTTCCCTGTGGACATGTAGGCAAACCCCGTCTGCTTTTGCATAAAATCTTCCGCGTCCTCTTTCCTTACAGCCTCCAGTTCCTCATCCGTGATGCGCCTTCTGTCAAAGTCCCGGGTTGCCGCAACCAGCTTCTCACTGCGCGGGTACTGACCGGGAATCAAAATGTTCATTTATCCATCCTTTGTTTCAGGTCTTCGACCATCCCCTCCGACAGATCGAGGTTCGTGTAGATAACGTGCTCCACGTTGAATCCCAGCCGGTATCCCCTTTTTTCGATGAAATAGAATATCTCGTCCGTAACGCGCTGGTTTATCTCGAACGTGCGCTCGGAGACCCCTTCGCCGTCGCGTGCAAGGTAGGCCAGTATTGCCGACGGAAACTCCACTCCCAGCCACTGCATGAACTCCAAATCACGGATGCGCGATGCAGGAGCCAGGGAGATGTATATCTGCGGAAGAGCTTCAATCCCGGTCATCCTTTCGAGCTCTATCATCACCTGTTTGAGGTTAGTCGTCTCGAACACAATCTGGGAGACGAAGAAGTCGGTGCCTGCGTCCATCTTGGCCTTTATCC
>WJJO01000146.1 GCA_014729665.1 Caldifarciminota bacterium | reverse complement strand
TCGCTGGGTGTACCTGTCAGGTTCAGCCGACTGGAGGGGGCGGAGGCGGTTACAGTATACACCGTCTCAGGCGAAAAGATCGACGAGATTTATGCAGAAGATTTCGTTACCATTCAGGACGAGGTTCAGGCCGAATTGGATGTTACCCATCTGGCTTCCGGGCTATACATCGCATCTGTACGTTTTTCAAACCAAATCGAGTTGGTGAAGTTTGCGGTTGTTCGATAAGGTGGCAGGGAATATTATCCAAGTCGTCATTGCTTACGTGGACTCAGGGTATGATGCTTCATGGTTTGATTACATACCGGTATGAGGATATCTCCATGTGGATATGTGGAAAAGTTTATTGATGAACAGGGCATTAGTATTTACAGGCTCTGCCGAATACTTAAGTCCAGCCCTGTAGGGGCTTGACAGATTCCTAGTCTTCCTGTACAATATTATAGTAAAAACTAAGAAATCTACAGATTGTGGATAATTTTCTAAGGAGGCTTACGTTATGAAGAAAGTCTTGCTTATTACGGCAATTTTGGTCGGACTGGCATTTGCCTATAATGCCGGTTTAGGAACAAAAGGGACCTTTGAGACGTACTCGGCTGATTGCGAGAATATGGGTACCCTCAATCTACTAAGTCCTCACGTATACTTCATTATGGATGACATACTGGGCGTTTCGGTTATGGGCGTCGGTCCTTCCATGACCGTTTCTTTTGCCCCATGGCATTATCTGGAGTTCAGTATGTTTGCCAATACCGTTCTGGGATTTATCGATCCACTGTCGGGTATTGCATATATGGACGGAAATGGCGGTGGAATAGTTAAAGGCGGGGTTCCTATCTACCTTGGCGCCCAGAAGCGGTCATTTATTGCCCCGGGTATAGCCGGATTCGTTTACTATAAACCCAGCCTTATGCATCTGGACCTTTCAAGCTGGGGTTATGATGAGATAGGGGCAGATATCACCGCTCTTGGTTTCGGCGGGTTGGGGCTTCTGACCTTCGATTTCGATTCCAAATTCAGGATTAATATCAATGGAGGTTACCGAAGCCTTAATATACAGAGCGGTTCGCTTGCATTAAGCTCCGTCGCCGGAATGGATATTGCCAACAACTACCTTACCACTAAACCGGTTACGTACGATCCCTTGAGTATGACTTATCCTATTGCAACGTCTACGGTGATGGGGGGCGTATCCCTTGAGTACTGGATGGCTGACTTCTTCGGCATAATCGTTGACGGGGTGGCGTCGGTTCCCCAGAACGATCTGGCTAACTTCCTGAACTACGTCTATGTTGTCCCCGGGTTACGGTTTGGCTTTGGCTCCGAGTCTTCAAGCTTTAACATAGATTTTGGGGGCAAACTCGATATTCCAGACAACAATGCAGACGATTTGGGATGGGCAATTATGGGCGGCCTTGGTGTCGCCTTTGATCTTATGCCTGATAAGGGCAACCGAATCAGGGGTATTGTGGTGGATAAGGAAACCGCGGAACCTATTGTCGGGGCCAAGGTGTACATAAGCGGTCATCCCGGAATCAATCCGTCGATTACCGAAGAGGACGGACGTTTCAGTGTAAAGATACCCGAAGGCGCATACACCCTAGTTTCCGAACACCCCGATTATCTTAACTACTATATCGATTCGGAGTTGATAGAGTTTGAAGAAGGTGTCGTTATGCTGGAGATGGTTTCCAAGACTGCCGGTGCGGTTGTTATGGGTACAGTTACCGGGGAGGAAGACAAAGCGCCGGTAGCGGCCGAGTTGATTTTTCAGAGACTGGATACTGAAGCAGACGATATAGTGTACTCTACCGAACCGGTTACGGGCTATTACAGGACAAAGGTCCCTGCAGGAACTTACCGCATGTATGTTGCAGCCTCGGGATACAAGAGGACTCACAAGAGCATGATGCTTTCGAGCGGTGATGAGGTTATTGTCGATTTCATGCTGGAACCCACCTTTAAGCCCGTTTTACCGGAAGAAGATGTTGCCCTTCCATCGATATACTTTGATCGCGGCGGTGATTTTGTTTCAGGATCCGACACCAAGGCTATCCAGCAGGCGATTAGGATGCTGGAAACCGATAAAGGTACGAGGATACAGCTTCAAGGGTATACAGACAGTGTTGGAGAATCTGAGATGAATTATCGTCTCTCGGTTCGTCGCGCTGAGGCGGTAAAGGAAGTTTTGGTCAGACACGGGATCGATCCATACAGGATCAATGTGGTCGGTTTCGGCGAATTCGAACCCAAGGGTGATAACAGAACACGCAGCGGACGAAGGGAAAACCGCCGCGTCGACATCGTTGCCCTTTAATCCATCGGAGGATATGATGAAGGTTACCTTTTTAGCAGTTCTTTTCACATTAGTTACGTTGCCTCTCATGGCTCAAGAGTCGGCTTTGGAAGACAGTCTCGACATATCAGGAGTAGGTTTCGTTCTGAATGAGACGGAAGATGGTGAAATAGAGACTGAGCCCTTGATGTTCAAGATTACCGCTCTTGTTCAATCTTCCGCATCGGAAGCGGATTCTTCCGATGTGTTCAACTGGCAGATAGATTTAGCGGCGATGAGGTATGAGTTTACAACTTACTTCCTGGACGTACTCGAACTGAATTTCACACACTTCAAGGCCTATATCCAGCCCGTATCGGTCAATGAGTATAACCAAACGGTTCTCGGTGACCGTATCGGCGAGCTTGAGTTGAACTTTTCCAAGGTTTCTGGTCTTCCCGGCGGCAATGGGCACCTGAGGTTTAAGGGGAACGACTACGAGGTTTCTTTCTATGATACCGATGTAACCAACACCTTTCTGCGGTGGGTGGAAAGCCTTAAATAAGGTGTTGGATTGTTAAAACTGCTTTTACTGTTCTTCACCGCATTTTGGGGGGATGTTCAGGTCAGGACCTGGGGAGCGATTAATGTTTCTTACGGCCTGGGATTACCGGTTTCCAACCGGTTGAATCTGGTTGAATTCGGCCTGGGCTACTCTCACATAGGTTTGGGTTTGTCCATAGCCGAATCATACGGATTCAGAGCCAACGAACAATTCATCGGCTCCGTCCTGCCGTTGCATTTAACGGTTCCTCTCTACCAGAAGATAAAGTTCGGCAGAACAGAAGCGTACTTTGATGAAGAGATTCTACTCAAACTAAGGGGGTCTCCTTGGGGGCAGCGTTTTAAGGGTACGGGGAATATCGATTACCTTACAGAAAACGACTGGGAGGCAAAAGCACCCTATATCGGATTAGAGATATCCGCGCGCTGGATACCTGCAAGGATTGCAGGCCTGCAAGCAACTTTTGGTTCCCTGTTGGTTGCCGATGCTGCAAATCATGTATATGTCAATCTCGCGGTAACCACAGGTACTTCAGGACCTGTATCCAAACACGAGATAGGCCCTCGTCTTGAGATAGCAGGTGTGGTTTTCGACGATGCGGAATCGGGCAACAGCAACGGGAAACTCGAACCGGGAGAAGAAGGCAGACTACTCGTGCTTCTCGTAAATCGCGGACTGCAGGATTCAGATTCCATTGCCCTCTTCGCGATTTTAAGGGATGCCAAGCTTGCCGATTACTTGAACTTAAAAGATGTGACCATTCCGTCCTTACAGGCCAATCATTCCATCGAAGCATCCTTGCCTGTGATTGCAGGGTCTCGTTTACCTGCATTACCCCTGAGAATAAGGGTTTGGGGCAAGGATGCTCGCGGGAATCTTGTTCCCCCTGCATACTTAGAAATACCTACAGCAACCCTGTAAACGATACGGTTAGTTTCCGTGTTGAGGATAAATCGATTCACTGATATTAATCGGTGAAGTAGGAGGGTGCATATCTATGGGATGAACGGGATTATTGCCGTAGATGCTCGATAGATCGTCGGTATATTACGTGTTAGTTGTTTTATCATGTTGACCAATCAGGTATTAATGGTTATACTAAGAATGCTCATATGACTGCAATAAATCTAATCATCAGGAACAAGGTCGGCCTCCATGCACGGCCGGCGGCCCAATTCGTTAAGCTTGCCGAAGGATTTGCGGCCGAGATATGGGTCACGAAAGACGGGATGAGGGTTAACGGTAAGAGTATCCTTTCGCTTTTAACCCTTGCTGCCGAGGAAGGCTCGGAACTGACGCTTGAGGCCGAGGGACCCGACGAGAAGGAAGCCCTTAAGGCATTGAGGGAATTACTTGAGGAGGAGGGGGAGTGAAGATAATTCGTGGTATTGCCGTTTCGGGAGGAATCGGCATGGGTACGGCATTCCTTTTCACCTCTAATCCTCCGGAATTAAAGAAGGTTAAAATCCCTGAAAGTAACGTTGAGACTGAGAAGGAACGTCTATCCAAGGTTATCGCATCGACCAGAAAGGAGCTTACAGATTTACAGGTTAAGATCAGCAAATTTTTAGGTAATGAGTTTGGCGATTTCCTGGAGGTTCAGATTCAGACCCTTTCTGATCCGGCCTTGCTTTCTATCTGTCACCGTAATATCGGGGATTCATACAGTGCGGAATATTCCTTCAGCAAGGCGATTTCAGAGATTGCTAAACCCCTTTTGGATTCGAAGGTGGGTCTTTTTAAGGAAAGACTTGCAGATATTGAAGATGTAACCAATCGGGTTCTCAGGAATTTACTTTCCCTCCCTTCGGTATCCATAATAGACGTACCTAAGGATTCGATAGTTCTTGCTCATACTATTCCGCCTTCGGAGATCGTTCTTCTTGATTCCAGGAAGGTTAACGGTCTCGCCACAGAGATAGGCGGGAGGACTTCCCATATAGCTATAATTGCCAAGGCCCTTGAGATCCCGGCTGTATTGGGTGTGGAGCATCTTTTGGATAACATGAAGAACGATGAACCAGTAGTCGTGGATGCCCAGCGAGGACAGGTGATACTTGCACCAACATCACGCAGAATCCAGATGTATTCGCAGGAGATAAAGGCGTACAAGGAGCGAAGGAAATCACTTATTACAAAGAAGCCTCCCCAAACCGTTATCACAAGGGATGAACATAAGATTGATGTATCGGCGAATATCGAACTCACCAGCGAGATTTATGCCCTTGAAAGGTACGGGGCTAACGGTGTAGGGCTTTTTAGAACCGAGTATCTTTTCCTTACGAAACGACGTTTCCCCACAGAGGAGGAGCAGTACAGGATATACTCCGAGGCCGCAATGCAACTAAAACCTCATCCGTTGATCATCCGTACACTCGATATAGGAGGCGATAAGGTTTTCCCAGGATACGAGGAGGCAAATCCCTTTCTCGGTTGGCGTGCTGTAAGATTTCTATTCGACAACGAGGAGATTTTTCTAGATCAGCTCAGGGCTATAGTACGAGCATCGGCACACGGCAGCGTCAAGATAATGTTTCCGATGATCTCATCGTTATCGGAGATCCGTTTTGCACGCAGGCTTCTTGATTCAGCCAAAGAACAGTTGAGGGATAGGGGGCAGAGGTTCGATCCCGAGATGGAAGTGGGGATTATGGTTGAGATTCCATCGGCAGCCCTTCTTGCCGATCGTCTCACCGAACACGTGGATTTCTTCAGTATAGGAACCAACGATCTCACCCAGTATACTCTTGCCGTTGACAGGGGGAATGAGAAGATATCGGCACTCTTCAGCCATTACCATCCTGCCGTACTTCAGTTAATTCGCAGGGTGATAGGAGCAGGTCATAAGGCCCATATCTGGGTCGGCGTATGCGGGGAGATGGCTGCAGAGCCTCTCGGTATCCCTTTGCTTGTTGGTATGGGAGTGGATGAGCTTTCTATGACACCGTGTGCGGTTCCATTCGCCTGTAAGATTATCAGGGGCGTAAGGGTCGATGAGCTTCGTAAGATTGTATCAAAGGTTATGGAGTATTCAACGGCAACCGATGTTGTTCGATACCTGAGGCGAAAACTCAGCAGGACCTATCCTGATCTTGCAAAACTGTTTCTTGAAAGGAAGAACGTATGCTATCTCTAGTACGAAGTATTCCCGATCAGCTCGAACACAACTGGAAGCAGTCCGCATCGGTTATAAAGGAAATTTCCAAATCAACCCCCGCTCAAATCGCAATATGCGGTATGGGAGGCTCGGGTATCTCCGGTGATCTGATAAGGGGATTGCTCCTTTACTCCTCATCGGTTCCTTTAGAGGTAGTCAAAGATTATTCCTTGCCTACCTGGATCAGGAAAGATGCATTTGCCGTGGTTATCTCCTACTCCGGAAATACGGAAGAGACCCTATCACTCTGGGATGAATGCAGCAAGATGCAAATTCCCAGGCTTGCTTTATCCTCCGGAGGCAGGCTTACCGAGCGGGCTTTATCCGAGGGGGTGGCTGTTATCAAGATTCCACCTGGCTATCCTCCCAGGGCGTCGATAGGTTACCTTTTTTCTGCCTGTCTAAGGCTCGTGCACCACTGGGGGCTTTATCCCGATGCAGACAAAGAGCTTTTCGCAGCTACCGCACTTATTCGTTCAAGGATCGAAGAGTGGTGTAAAGAGGCCAGTGCTCTTGCCTCTTCCCTTAAGGGCAGGTTTCCATTGATCCACTCACTTGATGTACGTTTTGCCCCCCTGGCCTACAGGATGGTATGCGAGTTGAACGAGAACGCAAAGGAGCTGGCGCACTTTCACACATACTCCGAGATGAACCACAACGAACTGAACGGGTTCGAGGGAGGAGTCGATGAAAATGCAGTCATTGTGATACTTGATGCGGGCAAGGACTTTACACATCCCCGTAACCAGAGGAGGGCTGAGATAATCGAGGAAGCGCTTCCTCGAGTCCCGCGATACAAGATCAAGGCTGAAGGCGAGACGTTATTGGAGCGGATGCTATCACTCCTCATCAAGGGTGACCTTGTCAGCGTTTATCTTGCCGAGTTCAAGGGGATTGATCCCGAACCGGTAAATATGATTGAGAACCTCAAGAGGGAGCTGGGTTGAAGGTAATAATTCCAGCCGCGGGCAAGGGCACGCGGCTTCGCCCTTTTACACTGTGGGAGCCTAAGCCTATGCTCTTCGTTGCAGGGGACAGTATAATAGGTCATATTTTATCGATCCTCGAAGGTCTTGAGATTGATGAGTACCGCATCGTTATCAATCCCGAAGGTTCGATGACTGAAATGTTAAGGAAGGCTTATCCGGGCAAGCCTTTTTCGTTCCACGTTCAGGACAGTCCCTTAGGTCTGGGACACGCGGTTCTCCAGGGACTTGCCGGGCTCGGAGACGAACCGGTTCTGGTTCTTCTTGCAGACACGATAATCCCGTTTAATCTGCAAGATGCCTTGGCATCCCTCGGTTCTGGCGAAGGCTTTCTGGTTGCCAAACAGGTGGACGATCCAAGCAGGTTCGGTGTAATTGAGAAGGACGGTGATTTCATATCCAGGCTGGTCGAAAAACCCAAGGAGGCGAAGTCAAGGCTCGCTATCTGCGGTATTTACTATCTTGCCTCAGCCGAAAGGCTAAGAGATGCTATCGAAGAACTTGTAGCAAAAGACATTCGTACCGCTGAAGAGTATCAGTTTACAGACGCCCTTTCAATCCTGATCGAGGAAGGGGAGAGGCTCAGAACGGTCGAGGTGAAAACCTGGATAGACTGCGGCACTTCTGATGCCCTTCTGGATGCAAACCGCATACTTCTTAAAAGGAACTCAAGGGTCGTAACCTTAAAGGGCTTGCTAATAAAACCGCCGTGCTGGATTGCAGATGATGTCAAGATAACGAATTCAATCGTAGGTCCTTACGTGTCTGTTGCCCGGGGTACCGAGATCACCGATTCCATACTCTCAAACTGCATCATCAATCGGCATGCAGATATTCAGGATTCAGTCTTGAAGGGAAGCATCGTGGGATTCAAGGGTGTTGTGAAAGGAAGAACCCTTTCAGCAGACGTCGGTCCTTTTACGCGTATCGAGCCTATCTAAAGCCTCTCCGGCAATATAAGCCGAACCCGTAACAACAAGAAGGTCGTCTTGTTTCAGTCTCGGTATTATCTCTGACAGAGCCTGGCTTACAGAAGGGATCTCAATGCAGTGCGAGTGGTATTTTGCGCAGGTGTTTAGAACCCTCCGGCTGGGTTCGGCGCGTGCAAATCCGGCCCGAGTCACGTAAATCTCTGTAAAGAACGGTGAAAGGGTCTTAAGGATGGCAGATCGGTTCTTGTGCCTCGAGATACCTATCAAGAGTACGCGCCCGGGATGGCCGGAGAAATGTTCCTTAAGGGCCTTACTCAGTGTGACGGCAGATTCTGCATTGTGGCTCATGTCTACGATAATTAAGGGTTTCTTTCCGACAACCTCTATCCTGGCATCGAGTCTCACGTTTTCAAGACCCTCGGCGATCGTCTTTGCATCCATATCAGTCAGCATGACCTCCGATGCGGCGATTGCGGTTGCCGCGTTCTCTATCTGATGTGCGCCCAGAAGATGGAGCCTGAAATCGGTCTGGAGCCTTATTCCCTTATATCTTCCCTCGAGTCCTTTATCTGATTGCCGGTTAAGTTCGGCTGTGAAATCCCTGCCCCAGCAGAAAGGCCTTGCACCGATTTCGTCTGCTGATTTAACTATAGCCGAACGTGCTCGAGGGCGCTGGGGTCCTACTACTGCGGGTTTTTCGTGTCTGAGTATACCGCACTTTTCACGGGCAATCGACAGGAGGGTTTTTCCAAGTGTCTGGGTATGATCGTATCCGATGCGGGTTATAACCGAAAGCTCCGGTGTCGTTGCGTTGGTGGCGTCCAGTCTGCCCCCGAGCCCGATCTCGAGTACGTTAACCGTTGTATTCTGTTCAAGGAAATGGTATATTGCAGCGGTCGTAATCGCCTCGAAGAACGTTATCCTTGGTTCGTGCGAAAGTATTGACGGTTTCAACTCCTCGATAATCCCTGCAAACTTCCCTCCCGGTATATTGCCGCCTGAAACCGCTATCCTCTCGGTGTAATCCCTGATGTGAGGGGATGTGTAT